>JASFQX010000088.1:0-6517 GCA_050115215.1 Chloroflexota bacterium | reverse complement strand
ATGTCGCTGGGTCTGGTGCTGGGGGTGGCCGGCTACGCCTGGCCGGAAGATGCCGGCGTCGCGGTCCGGTCGGAGCTGACGGTGGCCCCGGCAGCGGAGCAGCCGGCACTCGCGCCGGTGGAGCCGGACCCGGAGATGCAGCCGCCGACGGGTGTCGCGGTGCCCGGAGCAGCCACGGTTCTGCCGCGGGCGCCCGAAGCGGGCACGGCCCCGCCGCTGCTGGAGTTCTTCGCGGATGAGTCGATGCTCGAGGGCCTGGCCGAGCACCAGGCCGGGACCTCTGCCCGCAGCCAGGCCGTGGAGAAGGCGGTCGAAGCCGAGCTGGCCGAGGAGGCCGACATCGACGCGCTGACCGTGGGCCCCGACGACGCGGCCGGTGACGCCGCGCTCGGCGCCGCTGCCGCGGCCGACAGCGTCCCCGTCACCGTGGAGTCGGACATCGCCGATCGCGTCGGTGATGCGGCCGAGCCCGCGAACGGGGAGAACGAAGGCCTGACGGCCGCGAACGACACGCCCGTCGCGACGGAGGAGTCGGGCGTCGAGGCCTGGCTCGTCGCCCTCGGGGCGGCCCTGGCCATCGCCGGCGGACTGCTGCTGGTGCTCGGCTGGCTCGCGCGCCGCAGCGCCGATCCGCTGCTGCGCTAGCGACGCCTGCCCGCTCGAGCCGCCAGCCACGGCTACACTCGGGCGCGTGGAACGGCTCATGCTGCTCGACGCGCACAGCCTCATCTACCGAGCCTGGTTCGCGCTCTTCGAGACACCGCTGACCACGAGCAAGGGGCAGCTGGTCAACGCTGCCTTCGGCTTCTGGTCCATCGTGCTGCGCGGATTCGCCGACATGCAGCCGGACTACGTGATGTGCTGCTTCGACGTCGGGCGCTCGTTCCGGGCCGACCGCTACGAGGATTACAAGGCCACGCGCAAGCCCACGCCCGACGACCTGCGCGACCAGTTCCCGATCGTGCGCGAGACGCTGGACGCGTTCGGGATCCCGGTCTACGGGATGGAAGGCTTCGAGGCCGACGACCTCATCGGCTCGCTCTCCCGCCAGGCCGAAGGCGAGGGCCTCGAGACGGTCATCGTCTCGGGCGACCTCGACATGCTCCAGCTGGTGACCGAGCAGACGAAGCTGATGACCACGCGCATGGGCGTGCAGTCGACGGTCATCTACGATCCCGCCCGCATCGAGGAGCGCTACGGCCTGGCTCCGGCGCAGATGATCGACTTCAAGGCGCTCAAGGGCGACTCGACCGACAACATCCCGGGCCTCGCCGGAGTGGGTGACAAGACGGCCGCCAAGCTGCTGACCACGTACGGCTCGCTCGAAGGGGTCTTCGCTCGCATCGACGAGGTCAAGCCGGAGAAGCTGCGCCAGAAGCTGGTCGACCACCGAGAGGACGTGCTCCTCTGGCGGGAGCTGGTGACCATCGACCGCGAGGCGCCCATCGAGCTCGACCTGGCCGGTGCCCGCCTCGGTGACTACGACCGTGCCGAGGTCCTCCGGCTCTTCCGCGAGTACGAGTTCCGCTCGCTCGTCGAGCGCCTGCCGGGGGTCGAAGGGGAGGAGGAGCCGGCGCCGGGTGATCTGCTCAAGGACGCCGACCGGCACGGACCGGTGCCCGCGGCACGGGTGGCCGGGCGGCCGCCCGGCGCTTCGCGCACGCGGGCCGGCGGCGGGAGCGGGCTGCAGCTGACGCTCGACTTCGGTGCCGTCGCCGGTGCCCGTGCCCAGGCGGCGCCGGGCGAGGCGCCTGCAGGCGTGGGCTCCACGGCCGGGCTGGACCCGCTCGAACGGCTGCGCGCCGTGCTGGCCGACCCCGCTGCCATCGAGGCACCGGCGGCCGGGGACGTCCTCGGCGCCTGGCTCGGCGCTCAGTCACGACTGACGGTGGGGATCGAGTTCGACGACGACCGGCCCCGTCGTGGGCGGCTCACGGCCATGGCCGTGGCCGGGGAGGACGGTCGCCTCGTGGCCGCCGCGGGTGACGAGGCCGAACGCCTCGCCGCGAGCGTGCTCGAGGCCGGGCGGCCGCTGGTGGGACACGAGCTCAAACCGCTGCTGGTGTGGGAGCTGGCGCGCCGGGACCCGGCGGCCGAGACGTCGCTGAGCGCCTCCGGGGCGTCGCTACCGCCGCTGGCCTTCGACACCCAGATCGCGGCCTACATCCTCAACGCCGCCCTGCGCAGCCAGACGCTGGCCGACATCTGCGCGGAACGGCTCGACCTGACGCTGCCGACGGCCGGTGAGCTCGACGCCGCCGTCAGCGCCGCCGTCCAGGCCGCGGCCGTGGCGGCGGCGCGTGTCGCGCTCGATGCCGCCTTCGACGAGCAGCCCGAGCTGCGCCGCATCCTCGACGAGCTGGAGCTGCCGCTGGTGCCGGTGCTGTCCGACCTCGAGGCCACGGGCGTGGCGCTCGATCGGGGCTCGCTCGACGAGCTGGCCGTGACCTTCGGCCAGACCATCGACCGGCTGCAGGAGGAGATCTACGCCGCCGTCGGCCACGAGTTCAACCTGGGCAGCCCGAAGCAGCTCGAGCAGGTCCTGTTCTACGAGCTGGACCTGCCCAAGGGCAAGCGCACCAAGACCGGCTACTCTACCGCTGCCTCGGTGCTGGAGGGCCTGCGCGAGGCGCACCCGATGGTGCCCATGCTGCTGGACTGGCGCGTCTACACCAAGCTCAAGTCGACGTACGTGGACGCGCTCCCGACGATGATCGACCCGGCCACCTCGCGGCTGCACACGACCTTCCAGCAGGCCGTGGCCGCCACCGGCCGGCTCTCGTCGGCCGACCCCAACCTCCAGAACATCCCGGTCCGCAGCGAGCTCGGGCGCAAGATCCGGAGCGCCTTCGTGGCCGGCTCCGACGAGCTCGTGCTGCTGGCGGCCGACTACAGCCAGATCGAGCTGCGCATCATCGCCCACGTCTCGGGCGACGAGCACCTCAAGGAGGCCTTCGCGCGCCGGGCCGACATCCACCGCGAGACCGCCGCCCGCGTGCTGCACAAGGAGCCGGCCGACATCAGCCCCGGCGAGCGCTCCATGGCCAAGATGGTCAACTTCGGCCTGGCCTACGGCATGAGCGACTACGGACTGGCCACCCGGGCCGGCATCCCGCGCGAGGAGGCGCGTGCCTTCATCGACTCCTACTTCGGCGCCTACACCGGCATCAGCCGCTACATGGTCCACATCAAGGAGATCGCCGCCGAGCAGGGCTACGTGGAGACCCTGCTGGGCCGCCGTCGCTGGATCCCGGAGCTTTCCGCGCGCAATGCCCAGCTGCGGCAGGCCGGCGAGCGCATGGCCATCAACATGCCCATCCAGGGCACGGCCGCGGACATCATGAAGATCGCCCTCATCCGGCTGCACCAGCGGCTCACGGCCGAGCGCGCCCCGGCGCGGATGCTGCTCTCGGTCCACGACGAGGTGCTGCTGGAGGTGCCACGCTCCGAGGTGTCAGCGCTGGCCCCGCTCGTGCGGGAGGTCATGGAGTCCGCACTCGTGCTCGACATCCCGCTCGACGTCGACGTCAAGACCGGCGACGACTGGGAGTCGATGACCCCGCTGGAGACGGCGTAGCCGCCGATGCCCGAGCTGCCCGAGGTCGAGACCATGGCGCGTGATCTCGCGCCGCTGGTCGACGGGGCCACCATCACCGCGGCCTGGTGGGACTGGGCGCCGGTCATCCGTCACCCGGCGCCGGCCGCGTTCGAGCGCGCGATCGTGGGCCGGCAGGTGCTGCGCGTGGGTCGACGCGCCAAGTGGCTCGTGCTGGACCTCAGCGAGGACGCGGTCCTGGCCATCCAGGTCAAGATGACCGGGCAGCTGTTCGTGCTCCCGGAGGGCACGACCCACGACCGGCACGTGCACCTGCGTCTCACCCTCGACCCCGGGCCGGTGGCCGGTGGCCGGATGCACCCGCAGCCGCGCTGGCTGCTCTTCCGCGACGTACGCAAGTTCGGGCGCGTCGGGCTGTATCGTCGGGCGCCCGACGGGACCATCCTCGGCGCGCACGACCAGGGCGAGCTCTTCGGGGACCATGGGCCGGAGCCACTGGCGGGCGACTTCACCCTGCGGGCCTTCCGCGAGCGCCTGCGCCGTCGCCGCGGGCGCCTCAAGACGACGCTGCTCGACCAGTCGTTCATCGCCGGCGTGGGCAACATCTACGCCGACGAGTCGCTGTGGCGCTCGCGGCTGCACCCGCTGCGCGGCGCCGGGTCGCTCAACCGGGACCAGGAGCGGCGCCTGTACCTGGCCCTGCGCGAGGTCATGGCCGAAGCCATCGCGCGTCGGGGCTCGTCGGTCGACGACTACACCGCGCCCGAGGGTGGCGGCGAGATGCAGGAGCACCTCGACGTCTACCAGCGCACCGGTCAGCCCTGCCACCGCTGCGGGCGGCCCATCGTGCGCTTCGAGCTGAACGCGCGTGGAACGCACCTCTGCTCCTGGTGCCAGCGGCTGCCCGCGGCCGACCGCACCCCGTCGAACCAGGCGCTCGTACGCCGCGCCCGGCGCTCGGCCCGGCGCGGACGCAACTGGTCGGAGCTGGGCGGACCCGGGGCCATGGCGTAGCGGGCACACTAGGGTCATGTCCATCCTCCGCCTCGAGGGCGTGCGCCGCGAGATCGGCGACTTCGTCATCCTCGATTCCGTCACCGCTGCCCTGGCCCGTGGCCAGCGCGTGGGCCTGGTGGGCGGCAACGGCGCGGGCAAGACCACGCTGCTCGAGATCATGGCCGGGCGCGAGGAAGCCGATGGCGGCCTGGTGCACGTGGCCAGAGGCCTGCAGCTGGGTCTGCTGGCGCAGGAGGCCAACCTCGACCGGCGCATCATCGACGCGCCCAGCGTGCGCGCGGTCGTGCGCAGCGGCGCGTCCGAGGTCGAGCGCATGGAACAGGAGCTGGCCGAGCTCGAGGCGGGCGGTGCCGAGGCGGTGCAGTCGCCGGCCTATGCCGCACTGCGCGGGCGCTTCGAGGCCGCCGACGGCTACCACCTGGACCAGCGCGTGCAGGAGACGCTGGCCGGCCTGGGCATCCCCCGCAGCCACTGGGACCGGCTGCCCGCGGAGCTCTCCGGTGGCGAGCAGACCCGCGTGGCCCTGGCCCGGCTGCTGGTGGCCGACCCCGACCTGCTGATGCTCGACGAGCCTACCAACCATCTCGACATCGCTGCGCTCGAGTGGCTCGAGGTGGCGCTCGTGCGGCGCGACCGCGCCCTCGTCGTGGCCTCGCACGACCGGGCCTTCCTGGACAACGTCGTCGAGAGGATCTGGGAGCTGCGCGATCGTCGGCTGGCGACCTTCCGCGGCGGCTATTCGGCCTACCTCCTCCAGCGCGAGTCCGCCGACGCCCGCGCCCGCAGCGTGGCCGGCGCCACCGAGGCCGCCATCAAGCGTGAGCAGGAGCTGGTCCAGCGCTACCGCAGCCAGCGCAAGCACGTGAAGATGCACGAGCACGAGCGGAGGCTGGAGGCGCTGCGCGCCGGCCGCGCCGAACCGCCCCGGCGCACGGCGCAGCTGAGCCTGCCGGGTGCCGCGCTCGGCGGTGTGGCCCCGGCGCGCTCGGCGGAGATCGTGGTCTCGCTCGAGGGCGTCCTGTGCGGCTATCCCGCGGTCGATGGGGCCTCGGCGGTGCCGGTCGCGCGCGTCGAGCGGCTGGAGGTGCGCCGAGGTGACCGCATCGGCCTGGTCGGCCCCAACGGCGCGGGCAAGTCGACCCTGCTGCGCTCGATCGCGGGGGAGCTGCCCACGCTCGACGGCTTCGTGCGCATCGGCAAGAACGTCATGCCCGGCTACCTCTCGCAGCTGCGGGACCGACCGCTGGCCGGGGTCGACGTGCTCGGCGCGCTGACCGCGGTGGCGCCGGTGACCCCCGGCCAGGCGCGCTCATACCTGGCACGCTTCCTGTTCCGCGGCGACGAGGTGCAGAAGCCGGTGAGCGAGCTGTCCGGCGGCGAGCGCTCACGCCTCGAGCTGGCGCTGCTGGGCGTCGGCGCGGTCAACCTGCTGCTGCTCGACGAGCCCACCAACCACCTCGACATCGGGGCCCGAGAGGCGCTCGAAGCCTTCCTGCGCGAAACCGAGGCGACGCAGATCATCGTCTCCCACGATCGCCGCCTGCTCGAGTCGACCTGCCAGCGGCTGTGGGTGGTGGAGCCGTCGGTGGAGCCGGGTCCGGCCCTGGTGGCCCAGTTCGACGGCGGCTACCGGGCGTGGCGTGGAGCCATCGCCGAGGGCTGGACCGCGGCCGACCCCGTCCAGCGTCGGGCCGGGGCCGTGCGGCCGCAGCCGACGTCGGCGTCCGGGGCCGTACCGTTGCCGACGTCGACGTCCACACCCACGTCGCGCGCCAGGCGGACCTCGGGTTCGACGGCCGCGTCGCGTCCGGCACCGGCGGCCGCGTCCAACGGCGTGACGCCGCTGTCGAAGGACGCCTACCGGCGAGAGCACGAACGGATCGAGGCCGACCTGGCCCGGCTCTCGGAGCGCAAGTCGGACCTGGAGGCGGCGCTCGACGACCC
>JASFQX010000087.1:0-6518 GCA_050115215.1 Chloroflexota bacterium | reverse complement strand
CGGACGTCTCCGCCAGGTCACCAGTCGACCGCTGGAAGGCCGCCGCGCCTTCGTGCCCGGCCGGACGTCTCCGCCAGGTCACCAGTCGACCGCTGGAAGGCCGCCGCGCCTTCGTGCCCGGCCGGGCGTCTCCGCACCAGTCGACCGCCGGCAGGCCGCCGCGGGGGTCACGCGGCGCGCAGGACAGTCCAATGGCAGTCCAGGAGAGACACACGGCCGACCACGCTGTCCGGTAGCACCACCCGGCTACCAGCGCCGGTCGACTGGCGCCCACGCGGAGACACCTGATCGATCACGCGTGGACCACTCGGCAGGACCGTCCGCCCCGCAGTGGGCCACCGTCACGACCAGCCCGGCTTCTGGCCGCCCTGCGGTGGGCGACGGCCAACGTCCAGCCTGGCTCCGCGCCGCCCTTGCTTTCCGCCACGATCGGCTCGAGATCCGCAGCGCCACAACCCTCCGCGAGCGGTTTGACCTCTGCGCGCCGCGCAACCCCGACGCTGCGCCACGACCGGCTGGAGCTCCTGAGCTCCGCGCGCCGCGCTGCCCCAGCCGTCCGCGACGGCCGGTCGGGTCACACCACGCGATCGGTGAAGTCGCCGCTCTTGGGATCCTTGAGGATGAGCTTGGAGCGACCGTCCGGCAGCAGCTCACGCTTGATCACCACCAGGCCCTCGAACAGCTCCGGCTCCTTGCCGATGGGCTCGGTCTTGCCTCCGCGCCAGTCGAGATCGACCGGCTCCCAGGCCCGGCTCCGCGACGAGCGGTAGCAGGCGTCCATGATGGCGTTGACGACGTAGCCGTCGTAGAGCGTCTCCATCGGCTCACGACCCTCGTCCATGGCGTCGAACATGTCGGTGAACATGTCCACGTAGCCGAGCTCGGAGACCTCGTCGCCGACGGGGAACAGCCAGCCTGCATCGGTCTCGGCCTTCTCGGCCACGTAGCCCTGCTTGCCTTCGCCGGCGGTGAACATCTCGAAGCCGGTGCGCAGGAAGTGGTTGATCCAGATAGTGCCGGAGGTCCCGGCGACCTCGTCGCGCAGGTCCATGCCGCCGCGGAAGGTCCAGCTCACCTCGAACTGGCCGATGGCGCCTGACTCGTAGCGCACCAGCGCGATGGCGTTGTCCTCGGCGTCGATGGGGTGGACCAGCGTGTCGGTGTGGCACATCACCTCCACCGGGCGATTGCCCTTGCCCACGAAGATGCGCGCGATCTCGATGCAGTGGCAGCCGAGGTCGACGATGGCGCCGCCGCCGGTCAGACGGTGGTCCCAGAACCAGGCGGAGTGCGGCCCCGGATGGGTCTCTCGAGCCCGCACCCAGGTCACATCACCGATGGCTCCGTCCTGCGTCGCCTGCATGGCCTTGAGCGACTTGGGCGTGTAGACCAAGTCCTCCAGGTAGCCCCCGAAGACGCCCGCCCGTTCGACCGCGTCGAGCATGCGCTTGGCCTCGCCGGCGTTGCGCCCGAGCGGCTTGGTCACGAGGACCGCCTTGCCGGCCTCGGCCACCGCTCCGACTGCCTCCTCGTGCAGGAAGTTGGGCAAGGCCACGATGACCGTGTCCGTGTCGGGGTGCTCGATCGCGGCCTGCATGTCGGTGGTCGACTCGGGGATCCCGTGGCGGGCCTTGAACGCCTCGCCCCGTTCAGCCGATCGCGAGTAGACCATCTGGACGCGATCCAGGTTGCGCTGGCCATGGAGCGTCATGGTGTAGAAGTCGCCGATGAGCCCGGTGCCCAGCAGGGAGACCTTGTGCTGCTTCACAGCGTTGCACCTCCTCATATTGATGCGAGACACGATCGTAACCCTCGGATCGGCCATCGACCGTCCCATCCGGGTGCAGTTGCGCTCAGGAGGCAGGTGCGGCAGGCAGCGAGGCGGGGTGGCTCGGCGCGGGCCGGAGACTGCCTCGGGCCGGCGCGATCAGGACCTGCCGCAGCCCACGGTCCAGCGAGATGCGGACCAGCGGCGACCCCTGGGCTACTTGGCCTTCTTGCCCTTCTTGGGCGGATGGACCGTGTGGACCGTGCCGGCTGTGGGGCGGAAGGTGGTCTCGTGGCCGTCATCCCAGGCCACCCGGTAGCTGGTGCCGTACTCGTGCTCGACGATCTCGAGGATGGTGCCCGTGCGCTGGGGCTCGTCCACCTTCTGTGAGTCGACCATGATGCGGTCGCCGACCTTCGCGCTGGTCATCGCTACCTCCTCTCGCTCGAACCGGCTGCTCGAGGCTCGAAGATAGGAAGCACCGCGCCGGGTCGGTAGGGCCATCCGGCCCCGTTGACGGGGTTGCCACATGGCCGAACGCTGGCATCCCTGGGCCGTGCGCTGGCACCCCTGGGCCGTGCGCTGGCACCCCTGGGCCGTGCGCTGGCACCCCTGGGCCGTTCGCTGGCATCCTTGGGCCATGCGCAGGATGCTCCTCCCGCCCGCCTCCGTCCTGGCGCTGCTGCTGGTCGTATTGCCCTCGTTCGCCCTGGCTCAGGGAGCAGCGCCGTCAGCCGATGGCGGGAACGGGCCACTGGTCACGCTCACGGTGCGCGACTCGCTGCTGGTGCCTGATGAGGGCAACCGCGTCGTCGCCAGCGTGAGCCTGGCCGAACCCGCGGAGTTGCGCCTGCGGGTCGTCGACTTCGACGGGCGCACGGTGCGCGAGCTGTTCAAGGGCAACCGCCCGGCGGGCCGGATGACCGAGGGCTGGTTCGGTCGCGACGCCGCCGGCGCGCCCGTCCCCGTTGGTCCCTACCGGCTGGTGGCCACGGCCAGCGCCGACGGCGTCACGGAGCGCAGCGAGGCCTGGATCACCGTGGCCGATGGCGCGGTCTATCCACGAGCGCCCGAGCTCATCACCATCGCCGTCGATCCCGGTCACGGCGGTGACTACGACGGCGCGGTGGCGCCCGATGGCACGCGCGAGGCCGACCTCAACCTCGACATCGGGCTGCGGCTGGCGCGCATGCTCGAGGGTGCTGGCGTGAACGTCGTCATCACCCGCACCACCGACGGCCACGTCAACGAGCCACCGCGTGATCGGACCGGCGACGGCGTCATCGACGGAGACGACGAGCTGGCCGCCCGACCGGACCTGGCCAACGGCGCGCGCGCGGACCTCTTCCTCTCGATCCACAACAACACCGCCGTGAACCGGTCGGTCGGCGGACCCTCCACCTTCTACTACGACGACCGCCCCTTCGGTGACCGCTCGGCAAGGCTGGCGCTCATCGTGCAGCAGGAGATGCTGGAGGCCCTGGCCGGGTCCGTGAACGGGAGCTGGCAGCCGTACGATCATGGCGCCCTGGTCTATCCCTACTACGTCCTGCGCAGCTACGATCCGCCGCGCCTGCGACGCCCGACGCAGATGCCGGGTGTGCTCAGCGAGGGCATGTTCCTGTCCAACGAGCGCGAGCTGCGGCTGCTGCAGCGCCCGGCCGTGCGGGCAGCCATGGCCACGGCCTACTACCGGGCCATCGCCCGCTATCTCTCGGGCCGTGGCACCCACGTCGGCTACAGGCTGGTCACCGAGCCGGAAGGGCTGGTCGAGTCGGGCCAGACCGTTCGCTACGCGGTGGAGGTCCGGAACCAGGGCACCGAGGCCATCCGCGGCTGGCGCCTGAGCGTGAACGCGGTCGGCGCGCCGGCGCGCTACGTGGGCCGGATCGGGCGCGGCAAGCTCGTGGGAGAGGCCCGCATCCCGCGACTGGAACCCGGGGACACGACGGTGGTGGAGGTCGAGGTCACGGCCCCCGCTGAAGCGCGCGAATGGATGCTCGTGTTCGACGCTCGCGCTGGCAACGGCAAGCGGGCCGCGCAGCTGGGCAGCCCTGCCCTGCAGGTCCGGCTGACGACGGTTGCGCCCGAGCCTTCGCCGGCACCGTCAGCCGAGGGCGCAGCCTGAGCGGGCACCCCAGGCCTCAGCCTGAAGGCCTCCGGGCGGTCACGAATGAAGGCCGCCGGCGCTCCATCTAGCGGGTCCTCCTGATGTGCCGCGGCACCCTTTAGACCGACCGTCTGCGACAGACGCGACGAGCACCGTCGCGACAACGCAGAGAGGACGGACCGATGAACGACTTCCACCTGATGAGCCTCGTCGACACCGCCATCGCCGAGCGCCGGGCCGAGGCCGACCGACAGCGGCTGGCGCGCACCGCTCGCGCCGCCGGCCACGCCCGAGCGGGCGCCATCGAGGCTCCTGGTCGGCCGCGCGCGGGCCAGCGCCGCACGCTCGGCGCGATCCTCGGTCGCGTCGCGCTCTTCCAGGGCACCCGGTCGTAGGGCACCCGGTCAAGTCCGGCCCGCCCGGCTGACGGTCCAGCACGCGATCGAGAGGGGAGCCCTCGTATGATCGAGACCATGGCGCGCAGGATGACCAGCTCGGTCCTGGTCGGCCGCTCGGAGACGGTCGGCCTGCTCGAGGCCGCGGTCACCGACGCAGCCGGCGGTCGGCCCCACCATGCCGTCATCGGTGGCGAGGCTGGCGTGGGCAAGACGCGGCTGCTGGCCGAAGCCCGGGCCCAGGCCGAGGCCATCGGAGCTCGCGTGCTCCTCGGCGGGTGCGTGTCGATGGGGCCCGAGGGACTGCCCTTCGCGCCCTACACCGAGATCATCCGCACACTCGTGGCCGAGGATGGGGCCGCCGCCGTGATCGCCACCGCCGGCCGCGCCGCACCCGACCTGGCGCGCCTGGTGCCGTCACTCGCTGCCGGCGAGGCCCCTCCCGGGCAGGAGCTGTGGGCCCAGACCCGCCTGCACGAGGCGCTGCTCGACCTGTTCCGGCGCCTGGCTCAGCGGGGGCCGTTGGTCCTCCAGCTGGAGGATCTCCACTGGGCCGACGCCGGCACGCTGGCGGCCACCTCGTTCCTGTTGCGCGCCCTCGAGCGCGAGCCGATCAGCGTGCTGGCTACCTTCCGCACCGACGAGGTCACACGCAGGCACCCGATCCGTCCCTGGCTGGCCGAGGTCGTGCGCGATGCCAACGTGGAACGCGTGCAGCTCGACCCGCTGGGCCGGGCCGAGGTCGCCGAGCTCATCGCCCACATCCTGGGCGAGCAGCTGTCGGACCGGGAGGTGGAGGAGGTCCACCGGCGTTCGGATGGCAACCCCTTCTTCGTCGAGGAGCTGCTCTGCTGCCGGCTCAAATATGACGAATCGATGCCCGCGTCCCTGCGCGATGTGCTGCTATCCCGCGTCGGTGCGCTGCCCGACAGGGCCCAGCAGCTGGTGGGGGTGGCGGCCGTAGGCGGACGGGAGATCGAGCACGAGATGCTCGTGGCCATCGCCGGTGACGCGGCCACCGAGGACGACCTGCGACTGCTGGTCGCTGGCGGCCAGCTGGTCCCGGTCAGCGCGCCCGACGGGGACGAAGCCTACGCCTTCCGCCACGCGCTGCTGCGCGAGGTGGTCTACGACGAGCTGTTGCCGAGCGAGCGGCGCCGACTGCACCAGCGCTGGGGCGCGTATCTCGCCGACCATGCCGGCGAGGAGTCACCCGACCCCGCGCAGCTGTTGCAGCTGGCGCACCACTGGCGCGAGGCCAGGGACGACCGGGCCCTGGCGGCCTCGATCGCGGCCGGGGACGGGGCCATGGCCTCGTACTCCTACGAGACCGCCTCGCACGAGTTCGGCGAGGCCCTGGCGCTGTGGGACGGCGGGGCACCGGGCGGCGTGGCGGTGGACCATGTCGAGCTCCTCGAACGTGCCGCCCGTGCGGCCTACCTCTCGTCGGACTACCGCCGGGCCGTGGCCTGGTGCCGCGAAGCCATCGAGGAGCTCGGCAACGCCGACCCGGCTCGCCTGACCACCGTCCACATCCTCCTCGCGCGCATCCAATGGGTCTCGGGCGACTGGGCCAGCAGCATCGCCACCTACGAGCGCGCTCTCGACATCTCGCCGGTCGAGCCCCCGATCGTGCGCGTGCAGGCACTGGCCGGCCTGGCCCAGGTGTACATGCTGCATGCGCGGTTCCGCGAGGCGCGACCCATGCTCGAGGCGGCCATCGATTCGGCCGTCGCCATCGGTGCCCGTGGCCTCGAAGGGCACGCACGCAACAGCCTCGGCGTGGTCCTGTTCGGCCTGGGCGAGACCAGTGCCGCGCTCGAAACCCTCGAGACAGCCCTGGCCATCGCGCTCGAGCTGGGCATCCCCGACGACATCGGCCGGGCGTACGTGAACCTGACCGAGGTCCAGGCCTGGTGCGGCTACCCGGAGCTGGCGCTCGAGCGGTCACTCGAGGGCATGCGTGTCGCTGCCGACTGGGGCGTGGCCAACAGCTACGGCTCGTACATCGGCTACGGCGCCGTCAGCTTTGCCTTCGAGTGCGGGCGCTGGGACGATGCCCTCGACATCCTGGCCCGTGCGGACCGCATGTCCGGCTGGAACGAGGCGACCTACGTCTATCGCGCGTCCTACGTGTCCGAGCTGCTGGCCTGCCGCGGTGACGAGCGTTTCGAGCCGTTGTGGGAGCGGGCCTCGCGCCAGATCCTGGAGCGGCCTCCATCGGACAACCACCTCCAGCTGTTCC
>JASFQX010000086.1:0-6580 GCA_050115215.1 Chloroflexota bacterium | reverse complement strand
GCCGGGGGATATGGTCCATTGGTACGGGGTACTGGTGGGGGAATGTCCCGTGGCCCCGTTGGGCGCGGTACGTAGTAGCCCGCTGCTACGCGCTCCGCACCTCGGGCTCGATGAGGCCGTAGCGCCCGTCCTTGCGCCGATAGAGCACGGCCACCCGGTCGTTCTCGGCGTTGAGGAAGATGAAGAACGTGTGACCCAGCTCTTCCATGCGGGTGATGGCGTCCTCCTCGAACATGGGCTCGATGGCGAAGCGCTTGATCTTGACGATGCGCGATTCGCCCTCGCCCTCACCCTCGTCCGGCGCGGTCTCGTCGACGGTGAGCGGCATGGGCAGGGCCTGCTCCTGGTAGCGGGCACGCTCCGCGCGGCGTCGGTCGCGGGGACGCTGGCGGGCCTCCACCACGCGGCGCTCGATCTTGTCGATGACCTCATCGGCCGCGACCCTGAACGACGAGGCGGTCCCGACCCCGCGGAGATGCTGACCCGCAGCCCTGACCGCGACGTCGACGATGTGGCTGTCGTCGACCTTGCGGTTGCCTTCCAGCCGCAGCTCCACATCGGCCTCGCTGCGGTCGTCGAGCATCCGCTCCAGGCGCTGCAGCTTGCGCTCGATGTAGGCACGGTCCTTGTCGGAGACGGTCAGGTTCTTGCCTCGGATCGTGGTTCGCACCAGCGGCACCTCCCCTTTTCGTTCGATGATAGGGCGCGTGGCACGCGCCCGCCGCGGCTGGACGACGCCTTCAGGCGGGACCGATGGCCCGAATACGCTGCGCTCAGCGGTCGCGCGCGACGGTGACCGCTGAGACCGCGGCGGCACCTCCGGCGAGCAGCGCCCGCGCGCAGCCCCCCAGCGTGGCCCCGGTGGTCATGATGTCGTCGACCACGATCACCCAGCGACCGGCGATGTGCTCGTGCAGCCCCTCCTCGAGGACGAAGGCACCGGCGGTGTTGCTGGCCCGCTGGGCCTGCCCCAAGGCGTGCTGGGCGGTCGTGCGCTGGCGTCGCTCCAGGCAGCGGACGGCCGGCAGCCCCAGCTCCGCGGCCATGGCCCGGGCGAGCTCCTCGGCCTGGTCGAAGCCTCGCTCGCGTCGCCTGGAAGCGTGGACCGGGACCCAGGTCACCAGCTCCCCGCCCCGCCCCGCTTGCTGCCAGCGTTCGGCCAGCGCCCGTGACAGCGGGACAGACAGCCGCCGCTCGCCGCGATACTTGAACGCGTGCAGGGCAGCTCGCACCGGCCCGCTGTAGGTGGCGCACCACTCCAGCTGCAGCACGCCCTCGGGTAGCCGGGCGGGCACCCCCAGCGGCACCCCCGGTGGCTCGTGCAGGCGACGCCGCAGGGGGGCCTGGCAGCCGTCGCAGAGGACGGCTCCTTCCAGGCCGCAGCCGGGGCAGCGGGGCGGCATGAGCAGGTCCAGGAGGGCGCGCATGGGGGCAGGATGCTCGCACCCCGCTGGCCGCCACGTACGTGGCGCTTATCGCGGTCTCTGCGGACGCCTCGGGAGGCGCAGGAGCCGCCGCTCAGCCTTGGCCGCTCTCCTCGAAGCGGACTTCGTCATCCACGGCCACGCCCAGGCGAGCCAGCGTTCCAGCCGGCATCTCGACCACGCCCTCGGCTCCGCGTACGGGCATGACGATGCCCCGCCACGGAGGCAGGTCCGGTCGCAGGCCGACGACGCTCCGCATCCCCCTCTCGTCGGCCCGGGACACGAACAGCGCGTCGATGGGGAAGCGCATGAAGAACATGTGGATGCTGTTGCTGGCCAGGTACAGCCCCTCGCCCTCGTCCATGGAGGCGCGACCCATCAGGCCCATGAAGCGCTGCCCGAACGACTCGCCCAGCACCAGGCGGTCGCAGATGACGGCGTCGTCAGCAGGCCGACGCAAGCGCAGCTGCGGTGTATTCACGGGTGCGACCCTCCGGCTCCGTCCGGCTCCGTGGATCCGCTAGACACCGCCCAGGTTGCGGATGATGAGGATCAGCGCCGGCCCCAGGATGACGATGAACATCGACGGGAAGATGCAGCCCACGAGCGGGAAGAGCATCTTGATGGGCGCCTTGGCTGCCATCTCCTCGGCCCGCTGGCGGCGCTCGATACGCAGCTGCTCGGACTGGACCTCGAGCACGTTGGCGATGGCCACACCGAGCTGCTCGGCCTGGACGATGGCGCCGATGAAGTTGGTCAGGGCCGGCACGTTCGTCCGCCCCACCATCTCCTTGAGCGCGTCTCGGCGAGGCTTGCCGATACGCACCTCCGCCAGCGCCCGGCGGAACTCGTCGGTGAGCGGTCCCTCCGTCTTCTCGATGACCTTGCCCAGGGCGGCATCGAAGCCGAGGCCGGCCTTGACCGAGATGGTGAGCAGGTCGAGCGTGTCAGGGATGGCCAGCAGGATCGCCTTCTGTCGTGCCCGGATGCGCGTGGTCAGCCAGTAGTCGGGGAAGAAGAAGCCCACCACCAGGGCGACGCCGGCGACGATGATGGTGCTGCTGGCGGGGTTGCGCATGGCTACCCCGAAGAGCAGGAAGGCCAGGCCACTGACGACCACGGCCGCCACGACCTTGAGGCCCATGAAGTCGATGGTGCGCAGCCCGTACGGGTAGCCGGCCTCGGCCAGCTTGGTCTCGGTCCGACCGATGCGCTCTCGCGAGGTCAGGCGTGTGCCGATGCCCGACAGACGCCGCATCAGCGGCCGCAGCGTGCGGTCCATGAGCGGCTGCTGCAGCTCGATCTCTTCCAGGCTGGTGACGCCCTCGAGGGTACCCAGCTGGGTCAGGCGCGCCTGGACCGGGTCGGAGGTTCGAGCCCCCAGCAGGGCCCAGACGATGAGCAGGACGCCGCCGGCTGCCAGCAGCGCCATGAGGAAGGGGAGTCCCATGCGGCTAGACCTCGATGTCGACGATGCGGCGGATGGCGAGGAAGCCGATGACCATCATGATCGCGCCGAAAGCGAGGATGATGACGCCGATCGGGATGCCGATGACCTCCGGTGGCCCGAACATCGGTTCCATGAACTGGGGCGCGATGATCGACAGGATCACGATCAGGAAGATGGGCAGGCCGGCCACGACGTAGCCGGACATGCGCTGCTGGGCCGTGAGCGTGCGGATCTCGCCCTTGATGCGGATGCGCTCGCGGATGGTGAAGGCGATGGAATCGAGGATCTCGGCCAGGTTGCCGCCGACCTGGTGCTGGATGGTGATGGCCGTGGTCATGAGCTCGAGGTCTTCCGAGCGCACGCGTCGGACCATGTTGGCGAGCGCTTGCTCGAACGGCAGGCCCAGGTTCACCTCGCGGATGACGCGGTTGAACTCGGTGGAGATGGGGGGCTGGGTTTCGCGCACCACCAGCTCGATGGCCTGCAGGAAGGAGGCACCGGCCCGGAGAGCGTTGGCGATGAGCGTGATCGTGTCGGCCAGGTGGTCGTTGAAGGCCTGCAGGCGCTTGGCCTTGCGGCGGTTGACGTAGAAGCGCGGCACCCACCACCCCAGCACGATCGCGACCAGCAGCGCCAGCGGATTGGTCAGCCCGGGCACGAGCGTGCTGCCCAGCAGGTAGGTCACCAGCGGCGCGCCGATGACAGCCCCGAGGCGGATGGCCAGGTACTCCGATGGCCGAAGCTGCAGGTCCGCTCGAGCCAGGTCGCGGGCCATGCTCGAGCCCCAGTCGCGCTGGGACACCGCGCGATCGGCGGCCGCGGCGGTACGGCCGCTGAAGAGGCGATCGCGCAACGACCTCTTCCGGCTGGAGTCCTCGCGGTTGCGGGCTTCGGTGGCGGCCACGGCGACCTGCTCGATGCGCTCCGTGGGAGAGACGCGCCGGCCACCGAAGAGGCCCCAGACCATGAGCAGGACCGCGGCGGCGGCCATGATGGCGACGAGGACGGCAGGATCCATGGTCAGCTCCTAGTTCCGGTAGCCGAAGAGAGCCGGAGGCAGGTGGATGCCCATCACCTCGAACTTCTCCGTGAACTTGGGGCGGATGCCGGTGGGCCGCAGCATGCCCTCGATCTGGCCCTCGTTGACACCGGTCTGCTCGAAGGTGAAGACCTCCTGCATGACGATGACGTCGCCCTCCATGCCCTGCACCTCGGTGATGCTGGTGACGCGGCGGGAGCCGTCCTTGAGTCGGGACTGGTGAACGATGAGGTCGACGGCAGAGGCGATCTGCTCGCGGATGGCCCGCAGCGGCAGGTCCACGCCGGCCATCAGCACCATCGTCTCGAGGCGGGCCAGCATGTCGCGCGGACTGTTGGAGTGACCGGTGGACATCGAGCCGTCGTGGCCGGTGTTCATGGCCTGCAGCATGTCGAGGGCCTCGGCGGAACGACACTCACCGACGACGATGCGGTCAGGGCGCATACGCAGCGAGTTGCGGACCAGCTCGCGGATGGGGATGGCGCCCTTGCCCTCGATGTTGGGCGGGCGGGACTCGAGCGTGATGACGTGCTCCTGGCGGAGCTGGAGCTCGGCGGCGTCCTCGATGGTCACGATGCGCTCGTCGTTGGGGATGAACGATGAGAGCACGTTGAGCGTGGTCGTCTTGCCCGAGCCGGTACCGCCGGAGACGAAGACGTTGAGCCGAGCTTCCACGCAGGCCTTGAGGAAGTCGAACATCTCGGGCGTGGCGGTCCCGAAGCGGATGAGATCGTCGACCGTGAAGGGGGAGGCCGCGAACTTGCGGATGGTGATGACCGGGCCCACCAGCGACAGCGGCGGAATGATGGCGTTGACGCGGGAGCCGTCGGTCAGGCGGGCATCGACCATGGGGCTGGACTCGTCGACGCGCCGGCCGATGGGGGCGATGATGCGGTCGATGATGCGCATCACGTGGTCATCGTTCTGGAAGGAGATGTTGGTCAGCTCCAGGCGACCGCCGCGCTCGATGTAGACCTGGCGGGGGCCATTGACCATGACCTCGGTGATGGACTCGTCACGCAGGAGCGGCTCGAGCGGGCCCAGGCCCACGATCTCGTCGGTGATCTGCTCGAGCATGCGCACACGCTCGGCGCGGGTGAGGGCAAGGCCTTCTTCGTCGACCGCGACGCTGAAGATCTCCTCGATCTGGCGCCGCACCTCGACCTGGTTGGTCAGGTCGAGCTTGGGATCAAGGTCGGAGATGACGCGCTGCTGGATGCGGTACTTCGTGTCGCGGAACGATTCCCGCACCGGTACCTGGCTGATGACGCGCTGCGGCATCGGCGGCTGCGGGGGGGCGCCGGCCGGCGGGACCGGGGGTGCGCCTGGCGGCGCAGGTGCAGCGCCCGGGGGTGGCGGCGGGGCGCTGACAGGGGCCCCCTCGCCGGCGGGCTTGGCGCTCTCGATTCGCTTCAGCAGTGACATCTCAAGTTCTCCCTAGCGGGTCCACGACGACGTCACCGCCGCCCGAAGAGTTTGCGACTAGGCTCCTTGGCATCCTCGCCCTCGGGGGAGCCCTCGCCCTGGACAAGCGCGCGTGAGATCTTGAGGATGTCCTCGCTCACCGGAGCCTGGCTGTTGCTCCACACGAACGGGACGCCACGGTTGAGCGCGTAGACCACGGTGCGACCGTCGGAGACCACCTGGTGGTCGATCTTGCGGCCGACCGAGTTCTCCACGTCGGCAACGCGGATGCCAAAGGCCGAGTCAGCGCGGTTGAGGACGAGCTTGAGGCGATCGCCATAGCCGAGCTGCTCCGCCACCTCAAGGAAGAGCCGAATGTTCTTGATGTTGGTGATCTCGAGCGTGAGGATCGTGAGGATCACGTCCGACATATCAAGCAGCGCGAGGGAGACGTCGTTGAAGTGTGGCCACAGGTCGACGACCGTGTAGTCGTTCGTCTCACGCAGCCGGTTCATCATGCGGCGGATCTGGTCGACCGTGATGAGCTCGGCCATCTCTGGGCTGGGCGGCGCGAGCAGGACCTTGATGCCGGTGCTGTGGTTGATGAGCGTGGTGTCGACCAGGTCCTCGTCGGTCGAGGAGGGATCGGCCACGACGTCGATGATGGACTTGTTCTTGGGGTTCAGGTTGAGCAGCACGCCCACGTCACCGAACTGGAAGGAGCCGTCGACGAGGGTCACGGACTGACGCTGCTCCCCGGCCATGGCTACTGCCAGATTGACCGCCAACGTGGTGCGGCCGACACCGCCCTTGGGGGCGAAGAGCGTCACGATCTTGCCCTTCTTGGCCGTCCCCTCCGCCGGCGTGCCGCCCTGCGCGGGCACGACCATGCGGCCGCGCTTCTGCTTCTCGCGGGCGTGGACCTGGCGGATCGAGGCGGTCAGCTCGTCGGAGCTGAAGGGCTTGACCAGGAACTCGCGGGCGCCCGCGAGCATCGAGCGGCGCAGGTAGTCGGCCTCACCCTGGACGCTCATCATGATGATGGAGGTCATGGGGTAGGTGGCCGAGATGCGCTCGGTGGTGGCGATGCCATCCATGCCGGGCATGTTGATGTCCATGAGGACCACGTCCGGCTCGACCTGCTGCGCCAGCTCGATACCCGCCGGTCCGGACCCGGCCGCGCCTACGACGTCGATGTCGGGCTCGAAGGAGAGCAGCTTACGCAGGTTCTCCCTCGTTTCGGCGACGTCGTCGATGACGACC
>JASFQX010000085.1:0-6601 GCA_050115215.1 Chloroflexota bacterium | reverse complement strand
GCCGACCCAGTCGATGTCACCCTTCTGGAAGTCGCCGATCTCCAGCTGCGTGCAGTCGGCGGTGAGGCCGCAGCGGCAGGCGTAGGCCACCCTCGGAGCCAGCTCCCGACCCAGCGGCGTGGCGCCAAAGAGCATCACCTGTGGCACCCGCTCGCGCACCAGCCTCGCCAGCGCGCTCTTGTGGCCGATGGGATCGAAGGTCCCGAGCAACGGATGCTCGAGCACATAGACGATGTCCGCGCCGGCGGCGAAGAGCGTCTCCGGTCGGCTGCCGGCGTCGTCCACCGCCAGCACAGCGGCGACCTTCTCGCCCAGGCACGTGGCCAGGTCGCGGGCCGTGCCCAGGAGCTCGAGCGAGACGGAGCGAACGCCCTCTCCCTCGGGCTCGGCGTAGACCCAGAACTGACCGTGATAGGTGGGCTCGCGACCGGCCAGGTCGTAGGCCTCGTTCACGCAGGGCACGGTCGTGCCGGCTTCGGCCTCCTCGTAGGCGGTCTTCATCCTGGTCACGAGCTCGGCGGGGTCGGAGATGAACTGGCAGATCTTGGTGCGCGCCTCCGATGGGCTGAACAGGTGATGCACCTGGGTCCACGAGCCCTGCAGGCCGATGCGTGAGCGATCGGCCTGGACCGAATCGGCATCCCACTCGCGGATGTCGGTCAGGCGCGCCTCACGAGCCGCCGCGAACGAGCGGAAGAGGGGCTTGGTCGACGCCGTCAACGTGATCAGCACCGGGCAGCGCTTGGGGCGGACGTCTTCGATGCCCTCGGCCGCGATCCGCCGGATGGTCAGCCCCGACCCGTCGGACAGGCCCTGGGCGTAGGCGATGTGGTCGATGCCCAGCTCCTCGGCGATCTGCGGCGGTACCTGTGCGGTATCGCCGTCGACCGACTGCATACCCGTGACGATGACGTACTCGCAGCGGCCGTCGAAGAGCTCGCGCTGGATACGGCGGATGGCCATGGCCAGCGAGTAGGCCGTGGCCCCGGTGTCGGCCCCGGCGAAGGCCTTGTCGGTGAGCAGGATGGCCTCGCCCGGCGCGCGGCTGAGACAGTCCATGAGCGTCTCGCGGGCAGCCGGAGGGCCCATGGAGAGGTACACCAGCCTGGCCTCGGGATCGCTGCCCACGAGGTCCTGGGCGAAGGTCAGCGCATGCAGGTCCAACGGGTTGGTCACGCTGTCCAGCATGGCCCGGCGAAGTGTGCCCTTCTCACGGTCCCAGGCATCCTCGGGGATGTTGGAGACGTCGGGGACCTGCTTGACCAGGACGATGGCGTCCATCTCAGCCCTCCCTCCCGAAAGGCGTCGTGGCCGTGCGCCAGGGCGCATGGGAGCACGGTGGCAGGTCGTGCTGCGTGGTGATCATGAGATGCGCGTCGAGAGCATCGGGACCGGACCTCGCGTGCGTGGTCGGCATGACTGCCGTCCACGGTATCGCTCGCCGAGCTGGCTCCGTATGTGCCGGTACGCGCCGTTCAGGGGGCCATCGGTCCCGAAGCAGGACGATCGCGGGCCGCCTTGAGATGCGCGGACGGGCTCGTACCGGCTCCCCGGCGACCCGGTCAGCGGGCGCTGGTGCCGGACTCTTGCTGATCCGAAGGCGCTTCGTCGTGCCACCGCTGGAGCAGCCGCTCGCGCACCTGCGCGACCTCGGCCGCGCGTGCTTTCCTGCGAGGCAGCTCGTAGAGCTTGGCCGCGGTGAGGATGCGGTAGTAGGTGCGCGTGATGGCCACGGCCAGGCCCATGGTGCCATCGCGGTACCCGCGGCCCCTGAGGTACTGGCGCCAGAAGTAGGTGATCGCATCGGGGAACAGGCCGAGCGGTCCGTTCACGCGGCGCCCGCGCGCGTACGCCTGCCGGGCTTCGATATCGGTGTAGCGGTCGACCTTGCGCACGAGATCTGAGAGGTTGCCCCCCGGGAAGTGCCAGATCGCCAGCGCCGGGTCCGCGGCCAGCTTGTGCCGGCGCGCCCCGGGCGCGGGCGTGATCGACTTGTGGATGCGGTCGGTCATCAACAGCGAGCCGGGACGGAAGAAGCGCGCGTGCCGGCTGGGCCAGTTGTTCCCGTGCTGGATCCAGCGCCCGAGGATGAGGTTGGCCCGCGGCACCAGCACCACGTCGATGGGCGGATCCTCCTCGGTCAGCTCGCGCAGGTGGTCGGCCAGGCTGGGCGGGATCATCTCGTCGGCATCGAGGATGAAGACCCAGTCGCCGGTGGCCTTGCCCACCGCGAAGCGACGCGCGGGATCGGCGATGCCGCCGGTGCGCTCGTGCTGATAGACCGTCGCCCCCATCTGCTCGGCGATCCCGGCCGTGTCGTCCTCGCTGTGCTGGTCGACCACGATGACCTCGTCGCACCACGGCACCAACGTGGACAGCGCGTAGTGCAGCTGGTGGGCCTCGTTGAGTGCGATGACGACGCCGCTGATCCTGGCCACGGCTAGAACTGCACCTCGCCCACGGCGCGCGGCGCCTTCTCCAGGCGCTCCAGCTCCGAGTGGTCGATGGGCGCGAGGTCGGGATCGTGCTCCAGGCCCAGCATCGCTTCCTTTAGGCGCTGGTATTCCTCGGCTCGCCCGTGCGAGGCCAGCTCGTCCCATTGCTTGGCCTGCACCAGGAAGCGGTCCATGATGCGGATGACCGAGACAGCGATCCCAGCCGCCCCGTCCCGATAGGCCCGGCCCTTGACGAACTCCTTCCAGGCTTGCCGCAAGGCCACCCGGAACCAGCGGCGCGGTCCCGGGGTGCGTCCCGAGCGAGCGCGCTGCCAGGCCTGCACGGTGGTGTAGCGCTGCGACTTCCAGACCACGTCGGCGATGTCGTGGTAGCTGAAGTGCCACAGGCAGCACTCACGGTCCAGGGGCAGCATGATCTCGGTCGCGCCTCTGGCCGCATGGAAGCCACCGTGCATCTCCACCCGGATGTCGATCGAGTCCTTGTGGAAGAAGCGGCGCTTGGCGTTGGGCCACCACTGGCCGTGCTCCATCTCGACGCCCAGGATGACGTTGCGCCGTGGGATGCGAACCACGTTCGCCTCTCCCGTCTCGGCGATCCGGCGCAGTCGGCGCCCGAGGTTAGGATGCACGATCTCGTCGGCGTCGAGCACCATCACCCAGTCGTGCTCGGTCAGGTCGACCGACATCTGCCGGATGATCTCGACGTAGCCGGTGGGCTCGACCTCCACGACCCTGGCGCCGCAGGCGCGGGCGATGCGCTGCGTGTCGTCACTCGACTGCTGGTCGACGACGACGACCTCGTCACACCAGGTCCTGAGCGACTCGACCGCATAGCGGATGGTCTCGGCCTCGTTCCAGGTGTTGATGAGGCCGGAGATCTTGACGGCCATGACGAGCCCTCGTGGTGGCGCTCGGGGTCAGCTCGCAGGCAGGTGTCGCTCTTCTGGACCCGTGTAGATCACGTCGGGCCGGATGAGCTTGTCCGCGCCTGCCTGCTCGATGGCATGGGCCGTCCAGCCGGCCGTGCGCGCCATGGCGAAGGTGGCTGGGAACAGGTCGGGTGGCAGGCCCACGCCCTGGAGCACGGCCGCGGTGTAGTACTCCACGTTGGTCTTCAGCGGGCGGTCCGGATAGCGCTCCTCAAGGATGCGCAGGGCCACGTCCTCGACGGCCACCGCCAGCTCGAGCCAGTCGGCGATGTTGGCCTGGCTCTGTGCCACCTCGCGCAGGGCAGCTGCGCGAGGGTCGTATGCGCGATACACGCGGTGGCCGAAGCCCATCAGGCGCTCGCCCCGGTCAAGGGCCGCCACGATCCACTCCTCGGCTGCCTCTGGCGACCCGATCTCGTTGAGCTGGCTCACGACCTCCGACGGTGCCCCGCCGTGGAGCGGGCCCTTCAGCGCGCCGGTCGCGCCGGCCACGGCACTGGCGATGTCCGAGCGGGTGGAGGTGATGACGCGAGCAGCGAAGGTGGAGGCGTTGAAACCGTGGTCGGCCCCGACGATGAAGTAGGCGTCGAGGGCGCGCGCGGAGGCTGCGTCCGGCTTCTCGCCGTTCAGCTGGTACAGGAACCCGGCTGTGGTGTCGAGCCCGGGATCAGGATCGAGAGGCTCCAGCCCCTGGCGCAGGCGGCCGAAGGCGGCGAGGGCGGACGGGGCCATGGCCGTGATCGCGCGGGCCTGCTCCACGGTGGGCGGCCAGACCGTGCGGTAGGTCGCGCCCCAGACCGAGAACGCCGTGCGCAGGGCGTCCATCGGGTGTGCGCCCTCCGGCAGCCCACGCAGCGCCGCGACGATCGGCTCCTCGAGCGGGGCGCAGGGCAGATGGGCCTCGGTCAGCCACTCGTCCGCCCACAGCAGGTGGGCCACCTGGGCGAAGCTGCCTTCGCGTACCAGCTCTCCGATGGGGTAGCCGCGATAGAGCAGGCGGCCGTTGGCGCCGTCCACGAGTGAAAGGGCGCTCTCCCCGGCAGGGACGCCCGCCAGACCCGGTGAGTAGGGTCGCTCGTCCTGGTTCGTCATGGGCGAGAGTCTAGTCGGCCTCGGCACCGGCCGTGGCGCGGGAGGAGCGGCGCTCAGCCAACCGGCCGGTGCTCCTGGCCCTCGTCCACGAACGCGCCCGCAAGGCGGAGCTCCGCCAGCGCCTTCTCGCCGTCGCCCGGCTGCAGGTCGACCGCGCGCACGCCGGCAGCCAGCACGGTGGTGGGGTACTCGCGCGTGCGGGCATCGAGCGCTGTCGCCAGCACGCAGTAGTCCGTGGCCAGCCCGACGATGATCAACTTCCTCACGCCGGCCGCCGCGAGCAGCTTGTCCAGCTCGGTCGGCTGGGTCTCGCCGGTCTCGGGATCGCGCATGGTGAAGCCGCTGTAGCCGTCCTCGCCGTTGACCCCCTTGCGCACGATCGGGCCCTCGACCCGGAGGTCCGGATGGAGCTGGGCACCCCACGTGCCGGCGACGCAGTGCACGGGCCAGATGCCACCGTCCTTCTCGAAGTGGGGCGTGGATGGCGGATGCCAGTCCTGTGTGTAGAAGACCTTGGCACCGGCCGCTAGGGCAGCCTCGATCTCGGCGTTGATGACGCTGATGACCTCGGCGCCCCCGGCGACCGGGAGCGAGCCGTCGGGGTCGGCGAAGTCGTTCTGGACGTCGACGACGATGAGGGCGGTGGCGGGGTCGTAGCGGTTCACTCGGGCGATGGTAGCGCTCCGCGCACGCGGGTCCACGAGCCGACCGCTCGGGCGGCTCGAGTGCACTAGCATCGCTCGCACGTGACCCGACCCGGGCCCGACGCCCATCCCGCCATCACCCATACCGGCAACGACCCGCAGACGTGGTCGATGTTCCTGCTCCTGTCCGCGATCTGGGGCAGCTCCTTCCTGTGGATCGCCATCGCCCTCGACGAGGGCGTGCCGCCGTTGACCCTGGTGAGCCTGCGCACGCTCTTCGCCGGCGGGCTGCTCGTGCTCGTGCTCCTCGCCCGTGGCGGACGCCTGCCGCTGCACTGGAACCTGTGGCAACGACTGATCGTGCTGGGCGCCACCAACATCGTCATCCCCTTCGCCCTCATCGCCTGGGGCCAGCAGTACATCCCCTCGGGCATGGCCTCGATCCTCAACGCCATGGTCCCGCTCTTCACCATCATCTTCGCCACGCTGGCCCTCGCCGATGAGCACATCACGCCGGCCAAGCTGGGCGGCCTGGGCATCGGCTTCGTGGGCGTGATCGTGCTGGCCTGGCCAAGCGTCCAGGCGGCAAGCGTCGACAACGACGCAGCCCTCGCCGTGGCAGGCATGCTGGCCGTGACCGGAGCCGCCGTCTTCTACGGCATCGCCTCGGTCTACACCCGCCGGCGCGTGACCGGCATGCGCATCATCAAGCAGCCCGACGGCAGCATGCGGGCGCCGTTGCCGGTCGAGATCTCGCTGGGATCGACGGTGACGGCCTTCATCATGATCAGCCTCCTGGCTGTCGTGTTCGAACGGCCCGCGAGTGGGGTGCTGAGCCTGCCCCAGAGCGCCCTCGGCTGGGTCGGGCTGGTGTGGCTGGGGGCGCTCGGCACGGGCGTGGCCTACCTGCTCTTCTTCCGCATCATCGAACGCTGGGGCGCCACGCGGACGACGCTGGTCACCTACGTCATCCCGGTCGTGGCCATCGCCCTCGGGTTCATCGTCCTGGGCGAGCGGCTGCGGCCGCTGGAGCTGGTCGGCGCCTTGCTCATCATCGCCGGCATCGTGCTGGTCAACGCCAACGTGGGCCAGCGGCCGCTCTTCACGCGTGCGCGGCCAGAGGCGACGGAAGCGGAGGTCGAGGCCGCGGTCGACTGAGCTGACCGGCAGGCGTCGAGGCAGCCGGGTTCGGCCGACGGGTTGCGGGGCCGTCGGGCCTGCGTGTCGGGCAGGCCTGTCTGTCGGCTCCGGATCGGACGCGGGCGGCAGCGTGGCCGGCGGGGCCCGTGTGGCCGGCGGGGCCCGTGTGGCCGGCGGGGCCGCCTGTGTGGCCGCTTGCACCAGCTGACACAGTCAGACGACCGCGGTGCCGGCCCCGTCGCTCCTGGTCGTCGGGTGCTACACGGCGTCGGTCCGTTGCAGGCCAGGCAAGGTTCCGGCGGACAGAGGGCTCGCCATGTCGTTCTCGGTCATCTGGCGC
>JASFQX010000084.1:0-6607 GCA_050115215.1 Chloroflexota bacterium | reverse complement strand
GACCAGCTGGCGGTCACACTGCGGACAGTTGTCCCGGAGCCACGTCATCGTTGCTTCGTACCTCAGCTCGGCGACCGGCGGATGCGGTCGTCTTCAGGGCTCAGATGCTAGGCACGGGGGCGGTGAGGGACCCATGCCCCGGTGGTACCAGAGTTGCGCCCACTGAGGGGGTAGAAGAGTACGGTGCCGAACGGTGCGCGGCCGCACCGGCGCACGCCGGGGGCGACGTCTGTCCAGGAGGGGCGCAGGCCGACGCTCACCGGCGACCCTGCCGCACCTACACGATGTGCAGCAGCAGCGAGGCCTCCGACCACAGCTTCTCGAGCTGGTAGAACTCGCGCTCCGGCTTGCTCATGACGTGGACGATGACGCCGCCGAAGTCGATCAGCAGCCAGTGCGAGCTGGCCTCGCCCTCGCGCGAGAGCGGCAGGTCGCCCTCGGCCTTGAGCCCATCGATGATGCCGTCGGTGATGGCGTTGAGCTGGCGATCGGAGGCCCCCGAACAGATGACGAAGTAATCGGTCATGGTGGTCTGCCCACGGACGTCGAGAAGCACGATGTCGCTGGCCTTCTTGTCCGCTGCCAGGTCCACGACCTTGTGGGCCATGGCCAGCACCTGCGCGTCCGGTTCCTCGGCCTGGACCGAGCGCCGCGGTCCGGCCGCGCTGTCGGCCCGCGTCGAGGGCAGGCCCGGTGTGGCTGCCGCGCGCGGGTCGGGCGCGTCGAGCGCTTCCCCATCCTGCTCGGTCGCCGCGTGGTCCTGCTCAGCGCTCACGTCGTTCGTGTCCTCCTGGGTCGTCGATGTCCATCATCCCGCCGTCGATGCCCATCATGCCGGGGTCGATGTCCATCATGCCTCGCCGGACCCCGTCAACGCCCAGCGGGCCGCGGCCTGCGCGTGGAGCGCGGTGGTGGGGAAGTACGGCACCTCGACGTCAGCGGGCCCCACCAGCAGCTCGATCTCGGTGCAGCCAGCGATGACACCGCGGGCGCCGCTCTCCACCAGGCGGTCGATGATCTCGAGGTAGGCTGCCTTCGAGTCCGGCAGCACCAGACCCTGGACCAGCTCGTCATAGATGACGTCGTGGACCCGGATGCGATCGGGCTCGTCGGGGACCGCCACGCGCAGTCCGTGACGTTCGAGCCGCGCCCGGTAGAAGTCCTGCTCCATGGTGTAGCGCGTGCCCAGCAGTGCCACCTCACGCACGCCGGCGGCCACCACGGCCTCCGCCGTGGCGTCGGCCAGGTGCAGGAAGGGCACCTCGATCGCGGCCTCGATGGCCTCGGCACAGCGATGCATGGTGTTGGTGCAGAGCACGATCAGCCCGGCCCCGGCCTCCTGCAGACGGCGGGCGTCCGCGGCCAGCACCGCGCCGGCCGCGTCCCAGTCGCCGGCGGCCTGGAGCTTCTCGATGGCCGCGAAGTCGTACGACCGGATGAGCAGGCTCGCCGAATGGACGCCGCCTCGCGCTGCGCGCACCTCGCGGTTGATGATGCGCTCGTACTCGATGCTCGATTCCCAGCTCATGCCGCCCAGCAGCCCGATCGTGCGCACCGTGGCCGTCACTCCCCTCCTCCGGCCAGGTAGAGCCGGTGGTCGGCGATGTAGCGCGCGACCGGCCGGGGCACGAGGGCGTCGATGGGCTGGCCCCGGGACAGGCGCTCGCGCACATCGGTGCTGGCGATGGCCAGCTCCGGCCCGGGCAGGAACGCGAAGCGCGCCTCCGTGCCCGGGAAGTGCCGGGCCACCCAGCGACCGTCGAGCGGCTCGGCCCCCGGGCGCGGCGCGACCGCCAGCCGGCACAGCTCCAGGATCCGCTGCGGCTGATGCCACTGGTCGAAGCCCTCGAGCGCCTCCGCCGACATCACGAACCAGGGCTCCGGACGGTGCTCGGCTCGGGCGCGCTGGGCCAGCTCGGCCACGGTATCGACGGCATAGCTGGGGCCGGGCCGCTCGAGCTCGATGCGCGAGAGCACGAAGCTCGGATCCGACTCGATGGCGAGGGCCACCATGGCCTCACGATGATGAGCCGGGGTGACCGACTGGCCACGCTTGTGCGGCGGGTCCGCGTTGGGCACGAAGAGCACGAGCTCGAGGTGAAGGATGTCGCGCGCCTCTCGCGCGAGCGCCAGGTGACCGTCGTGGATCGGATCGAACGTGCCACCGAGGATGCCGAAGGCCTTCCGACTCCGACCCCGATCTGCCGAATCGATCCCGGTCACAGCCAGGCTCCCGGCTCGGCACCCCATTCGAGCTCGGTCTCGCCGATGCGCACGGTGTCGCCCGGCTCGACGCCCGACGCACGCAGCTTGTCGACCAGGCCCAGACGCGCCAGCTCGCGCTGGAAGCGAGTGGCAGACTCCTCGTTCTCGAAATCGGTCTGGGCCACGAGCCGCTCGACGCGCCGACCCTGGATGGTCCACACGCCGTCAGCCCCGCGCACGACCAGGTAGCCCTCCTCGGTGGGGTCGTAGCGGTGGACGACCACGCCCGTGGCCTCACCTGGCCCACCCAGCTCCTCGTCGGTGGGCAGCAGGCGCGCCAGGGCGGAGCGCAGCTCCAGCAGCCCGACGCGCTCGGCAGCCGAGATCTGCACGACCTCGAGACCTTCGTGCGCGCGGGTCTCGTTGAAGGCGCGCAGGATCTCGCGATCGGGCTCGAGGTCCATCTTGTTGGCGACGACCAACGTGGTCTTGTCGAGCAGCATCGGATCGCGGGCCCCGAGCTCCTCGCGGATGACCTGGTAGTCGCGCTCGGGATCGTCCACCGACATGTCCACCACATGCACCAGCACCCGCGTGCGCTCGACATGTCGCAGGAACGCATGGCCCAGCCCCGCGCCAGCGCTGGCGCCCTCGATGAGGCCGGGCAGGTCAGCCAGCGTGGGTCGCCGGTCGTCGAGCGGGTCGTCCTGGGCCAGGTCGAGCACCCCGAGGTTGGGCTCGAGGGTGGTGAAGGGATAGGCTGCGATCTTGGGCGTGGCCGCGGTCAAGGCCCTGAGCAAGGTCGACTTGCCTGCGTTGGGCAGCCCGACCAGCCCCACGTCGGCGATGAGCCGCAGCTCCAGCCGCAGCCGGCGCTCCTCGCCTGGCTCACCCTTCTGGGCATGCCTCGGCGCCTGGTGGGTAGAGGTCGCGAAGTGGGTATTGCCCAGGCCGCCACGGCCGCCCCGGGCCACCATCACCCGTTGGGCGGGATAGACCAGGTCGGCCATGAGGTCACCGCTGGCGGCGTCGTAGACGGTCGTCCCCGGTGGCACCGCCAGCTCCAGGTCGGAGCCGGCCTTGCCGTGGCGGCGCGCGCGCTGGCCGGGCCCACCGTGCTGGGCCCGGAAGTGGTGCTTGTGGCGGTAGTCGATGAGCATCGTCTGGCCCACGTCCACTACCAGGTAGATGGAGCCGCCGCGCCCGCCGTCGCCGCCGTCAGGGCCCCCGCGGGGCACGTGCGCTTCGCGGCGGAAGGTAGCGGCTCCGTTGCCGCCGTTGCCGGCGATGACGGTCAGATCGACGCGGTCGAGGAACATCGGTCAGGCCAGCAGGGACATCGGTCAGGCCGGGATGACCGCGCGGCTCACTTGCGTGATCGCCGATTCACTTGCCGTTGGTGCCCTCGCTCTGGGCCTGCTTGGTCAGCGTGGCCAGGAACTCGGCGTTGGAGTCGGTCTTGGAGAGGCGGTTGAGCAGCAGCTCGATGCCCTCGTTGGTGCCCACTGCGCTGAGCATGCGGCGCATGGTCCAGACCATCTTGAGCACCGGTTCCTCGAGCAGCAGCTCCTCCCGGCGGGTGCCCGAGCGCTGCACGTCGATGGAGGGGTAGATGCGCTTCTCGGCCAGCTTGCGGTCGAGGATGAGCTCGCTGTTGCCGGTGCCCTTGAACTCCTCGTAGATGACGTCGTCCATGCGCGAGCCGGTGTCGATGAGGCAGGTCGCGATGATGGTCAGCGAGCCGCCCTCCTCCAGCTTGCGCGCGGCGCCGAAGAAGCGCTTGGGCGGATAGAGCGCGACGGGATCGATACCGCCGGTGAGGGTGCGGCCGGACGGCGGCAGGGCCAGGTTGTAGGCGCGCGAGAGACGGGTGATGGAGTCGAGCAGGATGACCACGTCACGTCCCGATTCGACCTGGCGCTTGGCGATCTCGAGAGCCATCTCCGCCACGTGCGTGTGGTTCTCGGTGGGCTCGTCGAAGGTCGAGCTGATGACCTCGCCCTTGACCGAGCGACGCATGTCGGTGACCTCCTCCGGCCGCTCGCCGATGAGCGCGACCATGAGCAGGATCTCAGGGTAGTTGGTGGTGATGCCGTTGGCGATGTTCTTGAGCAGCATCGTCTTGCCGGCCTTGGGCGGGCTGACCACGAGCGCTCGCTGGCCCTTGCCGATGGGGTTGACGAGGTTGACCAGGCGCTGGCTCAGGTTCTTGGGGTCGGACTCGAGGTTGATGAGCTCGTAGGGGTGGATGGGCGTGAGCTCATCGAAGTGCGGGCGGCGGCGAGCGTCGTTGGGGTCCATGCCGTTGACGGTCTCGACGCGCACGAGGCCCCAGTACTTCTCGCCCTTCTTGGGCGGGCGCGGGATGCCGGCCACGCGGTCGCCGGCACGCAGGCCGAAGCGGCGCACGTGGCTGGAGCTGACGTAGATATCGTCCGGGCTGGGCATGAGGCCGCGACGTCGCATGAAGCCATAGCCGTCCTCCACGATGTCGAGGATGCCGGCCGCGTAGCGCTGGCCCTTCTGCTCCGACTGGCGCTGCATGATCTGCTCGACGAGCTCCTCGCGGGGCAAACCGTCGGCATCGGCCACGTCCAGGTCGCCACCGATCCTGGCGAGCTCGTCGACGTCCTTCTTCTCGAGTTCCTTGATGTCCATATCCGGGGTGTTCATCCTTGCGGCATCGGGGTGACCGCCCAGTCGACGGCAGCGCGACGCGCGGCGCCTGGCGGGCGTGAGGATGGGTGCTGTCCGTTTCCGGGGGTCGCGCAGGGGCCTGGAAGGGCCGGACTGGCGCCAGGTCGGTCGGTCGGAAGCAGCTTCGATAGTAGCACGCGCCCGGGGTTGGTCAACCTAGGGGCCCTGTCGATGTGAACGGCCCGGTCGGATCGCCGCCGGTCCAGGTGCGCCGTGGCAAGGGGCGGCGTTGTCGCCGTGGCGCCTAGGCCTGCTCCACGAACTCGGCAGCTCCTGCACCCACCGACGAGTGCTCGATGGCCGCGGCCACGAAGCCGGCGAACAATGGATGCGGTGACTCGGGCCGGCTCTTGAACTCGGGGTGGAACTGGCTGGCCACGAACCAGGGGTGGTCGCGCAGCTCCACGATCTCGACCAGCCGTCCGTCGGGCGACTGGCCGGCCAGCAGCATGCCGGCCTTCTCGAGGGCCTCGCGGTAGCGGTTGCTGACCTCGAACCGATGGCGGTGCCGCTCGTAGATGAGCTCTGCGTTGCCGTAGGCTTCGGCCACCCTGGTGCCGGGCCGCAGCTTGGCCGGGTACAGGCCGAGGCGCATGGTGCCCCCCTTCTCCTCCATGTCGCGCTGGTCGGGCATGTAGTCGATGACCGGCGCCTCAGTGAAGAGATCGAACTCGGTGGAGTTGGCGTCGGTCTTGCCCAGCATGCTGCGGCTGAACTCGATGACGCCGCACTGCAGACCCAGGCACAGCCCGAGGTACGGCACGCGGTGCTCTCGTGCGTAGCGGGCCGCGAGCACCTTGCCCTCGATGCCGCGATGACCGAAGCCGCCGGGCACCACGATGCCAGCGGCGCCCGCGAGGGCCTGCTCGTAGTCGTCTTCGGTCAGCGCCTCCGAGTCGACCCAACGCACCCTGATGTCGTAGCCATGGGCCCAGCCGGCGTGGTCGAGTGCCGAGGTCACCGACATGTAGGCATCGGGCAGGCTGATGTACTTGCCCACGAGCGCGATCTCAAGCTCGGGCTTGGGCGCCTTGATCCGATCGACCAGTGCGCGCCAGCTGCTCAGGTCGGGCTCATGGACCTGGTCCTCGAGATGCAGCAGGCGGACCACGAGGTCGCCCAGTCCCCAGTCCTCGAACTGCAGCGGCACCTCGTAGATCGTGTCGGCCGTGGTCGCGGGCACGACGGCGTCGACATTGACGTCGCAGAAGAGAGCGATCTTCTCGCGCAGCTCGTCGTCCACCTCGTGGTCGCTGCGCGCGATGATGACCTCCGGCTGGATGCCGATGCTGCGCAGCTCCTTGACCGAGTGCTGGGTCGGCTTGGTCTTGAGCTCGCCCGTCGCGGCCAGGGCCGGCAGCAGCGTCACGTGCACGTAGAGCACGTTGTCCCGGCCCACGTCCTTGCGCATCTGACGGATGGCCTCGAGGAAGGGCAGCGACTCGATGTCGCCGACGGTGCCGCCGACCTCCACGATGACCACGTCGGCGGAACCGTCGCGCGCGACGCGCCCGATGCGCTCCTTGATCTCGTTGGTGATGTGGGGGATGACCTGCACCGTGCCGCCGAGGAAGTCGCCGCGCCGTTCCTTGGCGATGACCGACTGGTAGATGCGCCCGGTCGTGACGTTGGCCAGCTGGGACAGGTTCTCGTCGATGAAGCGCTCGTAGTGGCCCAGGTCGAGGTCGGTCTCGGCCCCGTCATC
>JASFQX010000083.1:0-6610 GCA_050115215.1 Chloroflexota bacterium | reverse complement strand
AAGGTCGCACGGAATACCGGCCTCGGGATGATCCTCATTGCCTGATCCATCGCTGCCTCCTGTCCTCGCTCGAATTGCTGTGCCAGCCAGTTCGACCCGGAGCCGAGCACTGGCAGCGTCCATGATCTCGCCGCCCGGCCGCGAACCCCCACTGGAGCGCGACCTCGCCCGAACGTGGGCCCACCACCCGGGCCAACCGCTGTCGCCTCGACCGAGGCCAGACGATGCGGTCCTCCTGGGAACCGAAGAGGATGCCCGATGAGCCGTCGGCGATATGCCGGCCCAGCGTGAGCGCCATGGTCCGTTCACCGGCGCTGGCAGCCGCCGGCACGCTGTTTCGTGTCAGCCACTCAGGGAGATGGGCCGCAGCGGCCAGGTCCGGCAGCAGGTCCTCCGCCTCTACGCGCTGGGGGCCCTCCATGGAGAGCCCCGGCGTGGCCCCGCCGCAAGCGGTCCTGCGCACCCACGTCACCGTTCCGGCGCGGTCGGCTTCCCAGCCGCGCAACCGTCCCACCCAGTCGCCCGGCCCCTCGATTGCCGGCCACGCGCTGAGGACGATGTGGAGGTCCCGAGACATGCCCCTGATGCTAGCGTGGAGCGGAGACGGGACTCGAACCGACGACGTTCTCTCGGGAGATCAGGAGGCCTGAGCCGCGTGCTGGCCTCCCGACCACCATGGACATGACCTCAGCGAAACGGCCGGGCTCCTCGAAGGAGGGCCGGTGACCGGAGTGCTCAAAGACGATGCGCTCCTTGTGCGGCGCCTCGACCGCCTCGAACCATTCGTCCGCCAGCACGGCCCGGCCGCGCGCCTCGTGGGCACCGACGACCATGTAGACCGGCACCTCGAGTCGGGGCACGTCGATGCGCAGGTCGATGTCCTGGAGCTGCGGATAGAGAACCGCGAACGTGTCCAGGAAGGCACGCAGCCCGTTGATCCGGTCCATCAGGTCGTTCTCGGGCACGAACAGGTTGAAGGGCATCTCCTTGCTGCCATCCCACTCGGGATACGGGTTCCAGTCATGCTCGTGGGAAAGGGCGAGCTCGTAGCGAAGCACGTCCTCGTAGGGCGGCGGGCCGTTCTTGCGCAACGCCTCGACCATGGCTGCATCGCCGCGTGACTCCGCCCAGGCGACGGTGTCCTCCCAGAACATCCTGTCGGTCTCGGCCGGGCTGATCATCTGGCCGGTGCCGATCCAGGCGTGGTACAGATCCGGCCGCTGTTGCACCGCCAGCACCCCGAGCAAGGAGCCCCACGAGTTGCCGTGCAGGTAGATGCGCTCCTCGCCGAACCGATCGCGCAGATGCTCGGTGAGCTCGATGGTGTCCGCGATCATCTGCCCAGGGGTCAGCGTTTCGACCGGGTCCAGCGCGCCGTAGGACTTGCCCGTGCCGCGCTGGTCCCAGGTGACCACGATGAAGTCGTCCTCGAGCGAGGTATCCGCGCGCATGGCGCCGAGATCGGTGCCGCCAGGGCCGCCGGCAAGATGCAGCAACACCGGGTTCCGGTCGCTCCTGCCGCGGATCAGCAGGGCCTGGTCATGTCCACCAAGAGAGACGGTCGTGATCTCGGCGATCGATCCGGACACCGGCCGACCGTCGGCGCCGATGACTGGGGACGTGGTGGCGGGCCGGGCCACGAGCATGGCGAGCCCGATGATCGCGATCGTGCCGATGATCGTCAGCCCCCAGGCGATCGCGCCCATCGTGGCTCGCCCACTTCGCCCGAGCCGCGCTGCGAGCTCGACGCCATAGCTGCTGCCGACGGCCATCGGCGCCAAGCTGAGCAGATACGGGATGCCGCGGCCGACGACGAAGGCGATGATCCCGTACGTCGAGCCCAGGTGCACACCGTCGACGGTCGGTCCCTGCACGCCCATGCGCGCCAGCTCGAAGGCGATGACGAACGCGACCGGGCCGAGGAGCAGCGACCAGCGGGAACCCAGGATGAGGCCGGCAAGCAAGCCGATGACGAGCGAGCCGGCCATCCACACGAGGGCATCGGTCACCGTGATCGGGCCACGCGGCATCAGCCAGGCACCCACGATGCCGCCGATGACCGCAACCGTCGTCGCAACCAACGCCAAACGCCAGTCGGACCACATCGACTCCCACATCCTCATCCCTGGGCGACCGACATGGCCGCCCGAAACGACGTCCTGCGCTACCCCCTGCGCGCCCACCACGACACCTCGAAACTGCTGTGGAAATGCCGCATGGAATGTGGTCCTCGGCTGGCACCGGGGTCAGGACCGAAGGCACTATTCGACCGAGCCGAACGTCGCGATCCGCAGGGCTTCTGAGAGGTCTGGGAAGCGTCGCGGTGATGGCCACGGTATCGCCCCTCGCGAAACGGGCCTCGAATTGATGGTGGTCACTTGCCTGCTCGTATGGGGCGGCGGCGTAGCCTGAGCGGCGTGGAGCACGGCGGCAGCAGCGCGATGCGCGATGGCAGTCCGGCCCCTGCCCGCGAAGCTCGGCCTACTCGCCGACGATGAAGCTTCCCCTCATGTTCACGTAGTGACCATGGACGGTGCAGCCATACCTGAGTTCCTCGACGTCCTCCGGGACTACCCAAGTGAACTCTTGCACGCCATCGGTCCAGACCGGCACGCCGGGTAGTCCTTCGACTCGGTTGTTGATCATCTCCAGCTTCGTGCCGATGTGGAAATCGTGCTCGAGACCTGACGTGTTGTTGATACGGAAGGTGATCGTTTCGCCGATGTCCACATGGAGCTCTTCCAGCTTCTGACCGTCCTGGGTGATCTCGTTGGGGTTGAGCTCCAACTCCACGATCCGTCCCTCGGACGTGGCCGACTCGTCCTCGGGAGCCGACTCCTCCTCTGCCGGCAGCGGGCCGACCTCGGTGCCCCCGGCGGTGACGACGAACTCCTGGATCATGCCCTGTGCGAGATGCGGCGGATTGCCCATGACCTCGTCCAGGAACGCCTGGACCTCCGGGGACAGGGTCGAGGGATCGGTCTCGGGTCCGAGGCTGCTCGGATCGACGCCGAGTTCGATGAGCTTCGCCATCTCCATGCCGCTGGGGATGTAGCAGAGCGCGACGTAGCGGCCTTCCCGGTCGAGGGTGATCGACCCATCCGCCGTTTGTCCCGGCGCGGCCAGGAACATCGGGAACCCGAAGTCGGTGTCGATGTAGCCCTCGGCCTCCAGGTCGACGCCGCTCTCGTTGAGCGCCATCAGCTCCTCGAAGCTCTCGGTCACGTCGTCCGCGAGGCGGTTGAGCACGAGCTCGTGGATCTCCGCGCCATTGTTGGTGAAGGTCAGGGTCGTGCCCGCCGGCACGCTCGTGGGCAGGCCGGTGAAGGCGTACTCGACACCGCCGACGTCGATGGTCAGGCCGTCCACGTCCATGGCAGCGTCGTCCTGTGCGACCGCTGGTGCGGCCGACACCAGCAGCAGCGCCGCGGTGCCGACGAGGGCAAGGGTGCGGGAGCGGGACATGTTCCCTCCTGTCCCCCCATCGTGCGGCGCGGCCACCGGCAGCACCGTCTGGCTGGATCGTGACCCTGATGGGCCGGTCGGGCAAGGCCGCAGAGTAGCGCATCGGCCGATCCCTGCGTCACCCACGTGACGGTCCAGCAACCAGAACGCGTCTACCCGCGAGGACGCGGATGCCTGGCTATTGCTGGACGCTCGAGGTCATGCTCGCTGAGCGTGACCCCACGACCTGAGTGCGCCGCTGTTGGCGGACGGCCTGTTGCCAGTCCGGTTCGCCTGTCAAGGAGCCATGTCGAACCACTGTCGGAGAAGACGTCTCCATTCGTCGCCCGGCTCGACAGGTCGTTCGGACCACTCGCCGTTCCGGCGCAGCTTGAGGCGGTCGTGGAGCAGCGTCACCCGATCCGGCCCGCCGTCGAGCAGGCGCGTCGCGAACGGCTTCTGGCGCCACTTCTGCTGCGGGTCGGTCCGCTTGTGCTCCGACTGTTCGACGAAATCGTCGGCACCGAATGCGCCCGACCCGAACCGGTATTGCGGCTCGGGACCATCCGGTCCATCGAAGACGAGCGTCGTCTCCTCCCCTGCGAATTCGAAGCGATAAGAACCCGTTCCGCCATCGTGGGGTCCCGGATCGTCGAGCGGCAACGGACGGATGAACGAGTCTCCGAACCCGACATCTGCCAGGTAGGGACGCTCCAAGGCGACCTCAAGCGTCAGGTGACCGCGTTCCATCGGCTCCGACGTCGTCAGCAAGACGGTCGCCCCGAGCTGCTTGACCACGAAGCCCAGCTCGCCGAGCAGCCAGGCGAAGGCGCCATTGAGCTCGTAGCACCACCCGCCCCGGCCACGGTCGACGATCTTCGGGATCGACCAGCCGATATCGGTGCGAACCTCCCGGCCGGCGAAGACGTCGAGGTTGTCGAACGGCACCCGGGTGAGGTGTGCCCGCTGGAGCCGCTCGAGCCCGTCGACGGTGCGAGCGACCGGCTCGTCGATCCCGATCCTCGCCAGGTAGGCCCTAGCGCGGGGCGTCGTCACCGTCACCCAGATCGACAAACGGAGTCCGCATGACGACCAGCGTAGCGTTCAGCGTGTCGTCACGAGGGCTCGGTCGGTGTTCGCCTTCTCCCTGTCGCGCAGCAACGAGCCAGGGAAGGCTTCAGCTCAGCTCATCGATGAAGGCGAGCAGCGTCGCCGTGGTTCGCCGGGCCGCAGGGGCCACCCGCCGCGAGACACCGGGGTACTGGTCGAATCCGTGGACGGCCAGGGGGATCTCGACCAGCGTGGACGGGCAACCGGCGCTCAGGAGTGACTCGTGCAGCACCCGCCCCTGCGAGGCCGGGATGATGGCGTCGTGACTGCCGACGATCTGCAGCACCGGCGGGCATCCTGGTGCGGCCAACTCCGCCGGCGACCAGGCAGCGTACCGGTCCGGCGCGTCGGACGGTGTGCCGCCGAACAGGTCGTGGACCAGCGCCGGGCCCCCCGGCCAGTTGCCGTACCGGTACGCGGGGAACAGCCGCAGCCGGGTCACCAGGCGATCGAGCGGGGTCGTGTCGTGGAGCCGGGGCCGGAGGTCGGCCGGCACGGGCTCGCCCGGTCGCGGCTGGCGCCGGTTCACGCGGCCGTAGTCGACCCAGAAGGCGACCGGGTCGGTCACGGCCGAGATGGCTGCCACGCCGCGGATCGGTGGCGGGTCACTGCCGCGGACGGCATCCCGCCTCGCCCCGCGAAACGCATGGACCAGGGCGAGGTGCCCGCCTCCCGCGTGTCCCACCAGGACGATTCGATCGGCTCGCACGCCTTCGGCCGATCCCTCCTGCGAAAGCCATCGCACAGCCAGGCCGACAGCGTCGTCCATCGCCTTGAGCGGGGCTCCCGGCGCGAGCGGGTAGGCGACGTCGAGCACGACGTGTCCCTCGGCCGTCAACATCCGCATCAGTGGGGCGTTGCCGAACCCCTTGTCGATCGCCTGCCAGAGCCCGCCGTGCAGGTAGACGATGCCGACGCCCGACCGCGGCCGCTCCCGGACAGGCAGCCACAGGTCCGCGAGCACCGCCTCGCCGGTCCCCAGCCTGCCGACTTCCACATCCGGCTGGCACCTGCCGATCGTCGCCGGAAGGCGAGCGGCTGCGGAGCGGCCAAGGGCCGTCGCGCCGTAGCACGCCGCCAGCCCCACCCCGCCGAGGGCCACCAGCGCGAGCCTTGACCGCCCGGCCAAGAGCGCTACGGAACCGACGATCGTTCCCGCTGCCGCCACGACCGGCGACCAGGCCTGGGCCAGCAGTCGAGGCAGCCAGATGACGACCGCGAGCCGACCCACTCGAGGGCCGACGGTGGCCAGGACGCCCGCGATCCCGACCGCCGCTGCCATCGCCCGCATCCCTCGACGCATGCCGTAACAGTACGCCGTACGTCGACGCCATCGATCCCAGGCTGCTCCCGGCGTGGCCGGGCTAGCGGAACGGGTCGCGTACCGAGATCGCGCTGGATGCCCGATCCTCAGCGAGGTCTTCGCTCAACACCACCTTGCATCCGGCCGACTCCGCAGCCCGGATGATGAGCGCATCCCAGAACGAGACATGCCACTCACGGCTGCCGGCGATCGCCCTCGACACCAGGTCAGCATCGATCGAGACCACGGGCAGGTCGGTCAGTCGCTCGACCATCGCGGCGGCATCAGCCTCCGCGAGCGGTCGGGCGAGCTTGCGCGCGGTGACGACGTAGGACTCGCTGAGGATCTGGCTCGACACGACGACGTCCGATCCCTGCCCTGGCGCGGTCGCCCCCGCGCCAGGGCCTGCTTGGCCGGGTCCGCGACGTCGACCGCGCAGACCCAGACGCTGGAGCCGACGAACAGACGGTCGCTCACCGTCGCACGGACCGGCCGTGCAGGTCGTCGCGGCTCCAGGTCCGACCGCTCGGACCACTGCTGGCGGTGCTCAGGTTCGCCAGCTCGGCGAACGCTGCAAGGGCGGCCTCGGTCGTGCCGGTGCCGACGTACCGCTCGAGGTGATCGCGAAGCACCGCGTTCACCGAGGTGCCTTCCTCGATCGCCTTGATGCGGGCCCGCTTGAGCAGCTCCTTGTCGACTGTGATGGTCAGGTTCGCCATCCGCTGACCCCGTGCAGCACGGGTTCAGTGTCGC
>JASFQX010000082.1:0-6610 GCA_050115215.1 Chloroflexota bacterium | reverse complement strand
CTGCCCCAGCGCCAGCGGCGCCGCCGGCAGCAGGACCAGGGTCAGCAGCAGGGCCCAGGCCAGCACGCCGGCCAGCGGACGCACCATCCCCCTCATTCCCCGGTCCCGACCTCCACCATCTCGACCAGCTCGTCCCGCACGCGCCGGACCAGCTCGGCCGACTGCTCGTAGCGCCCGAAGCTGGGCATGATGTAGGTGCCGTCGACGTGGTCGCGCATCGCGTGCAGCAGTTGAAGCGCTTGCTCCAGACCGACCTCTGCACCGCGGTCGCCGGCCGCGTGCATGGCCGCACGGACAGGTTCGGGGATGGTGATGCCGGGCACCTCGTGGTGCAGGAACTCGGCGTGTCGAGCGGTATGCAGCGGCAGCACCCCGAACAGCACCGGGCGCGGCAGGCGGTCGCCCCAGCGCGCCGACGCCCGCTCCATCAGGCGGTCCCACTGGTCGGCGGCGTAGATGGGCTGGGTCATGATCAGGTGTGCGCCTGCCTCGATCTTGCCCGCCAGGCGATCGAGCTCCGCGTCGAGCTCCTGCGCGGTGGGATCGAGGGCGCAGGCGATGGTGAAGCCGGCCGCAGCGCCGATCGGTCGTCCGGCCTGGTCCTCGCCCCGGTTGAGCCGCTGCAGGATGCCGATGAGGCCGACGCTGTCGATGTCCCAGATGCCCGTGCCGCTGGGGTAGTCCCCGATGCGCGGTGGGTCGCCCGTGAGGGCAAGGATGTCGCGGATGCCCAGCGCGTGTGCGCCAAGCAGCTCCGACTCGAGGGCCATCAGGTTGCGGTCGCGGGTGGTGAAGTGGATGAGCGACTCCAGCCCGAGGTCACGCTGGATGGCGAAGCCCACGGCCATGGCGCCCATGCGCACGCGGGCCATGGCGCTGTCGCTGATGTTGACCAGGTCGGCGCCGGCCTCCCGGATGAGCTCGGCCGCGGCCAGGGTGCGCTCGATGTTGACCGAGCGGGGCGGGTCGATCTCCACGCTGACCACGAACCGACCCTCCGTCAGCTTGCGCCTGAGACCGGTCGGGGGTGGTGCTTCCGGTGTGGGACCGCCGGCGCTCTCCGCGGCCGTGCGCGGTCGCGGCTCAGGCGTGGCCACCACCGAGGCGCGGGGCGCGTCCCGCGTGCCTGCGCCCTGCGTGCCCGCGCTGCGCGCGCTCTCGCGGTCGAGCGCCTGACGCATGGCCGCGACGTGCTCTGGCGTCGTGCCGCAGCAGCCGCCGACGAGCCTGGCTCCCGCGGCCAGGAAGGCCGGCACCCGGTCAGCGAAGTAGGACGGCTCCGCAGCCCACACGAACCGGCCGCTGACGCGCCCCGAGAGACCGGCGTTGGGCATGATCAGGAGGGGCACGTCTCCGGCGCTCGGGGCCAGCAGGCCGAGCACGTCGATGCCGGCGATGGGGCCCGACCCGCAGTTGACGCCGATGGCATCGACGCCGGCGGCGCGCAGGGCGGCCGCGGCTGCGCCGGGCTCGGTGCCGTCTGCCACGCTCAGATCCTCGCCGAAGGTCATCGAGGCCACCACCGGCAGATCCGACAGCCGCCGAGCGGCCTCGACCGAAGCCAGCAGGTGCTCGAGGTCGCTGGCCGTCTCGATCTGGACCAGGTCGATGCCGCCTTCCAGCAGCGACTCCAGCTGCTCGGTCACCGACGCGGCGGCCTCCTCCGGCGAGACGTGGGCCGGCCCGTGGAGGGGGGAGCTCACGGGCCCGATGGATCCGGCCACGAGCACGTCCACCCCGGACACCTCGCGCGCCTCGCGCGCCAGCTGCGCCGCCCGGCGGTTGATATGGGCGGTGCGGTCAGCCAGGCCCAGCTGTGCCAGATGCCGCCGGCCGGCGGTGAACGAGTCGGTCTCGATGATGTCCGCACCCGCGGCGATGTACTCGCGATGGATAGCCCCGATCACCTCCGGGCGGCTGAGCACCAGCTCGTCGAGCGACGCGCGCTGAGGGGTGCCCCGGCTGTAGAGCAGGGTCCCCATGGCGCCGTCGAGCAGGAGCGGGCCCGCGGCCAGGCGCTCGGCGAACGCTCGGCGGGAGGGTGAGGTGGACGCGGTCTGAGCCATGCGGGCCAAGGGTACCCCGCCGCGCCGCTTCGCCCCTCCCGCGCGACGACGGTGCTGACAGCGCGTGAGCGCCGCGCCTGCCGGGCGGCTCGAGAGTGCGTACGATGCGTGCGCAAGCCCTGCCGCCGCCGGACCATCGCCGCTGGAGTACCTGTGACCACCGCCCTGCGCCCCGATGGGCTGCCTCAGCCCACGACGGCCTTCGAGACCGCCACGGTCGACTTCCTGGTCGGGCTCTTCGAGGCCTACCCGGTGTGGGGCACGATGAGCGGGTATCACCGCGTCGACGGCCGCTGGACCGACCTCTCCGAGCCGGCCCGGCAGGCCCGGCTGGCCACGTTCCGCGGCCATGCCCGGCGCCTCGCGGCCTTCGCCGACGCCGACCTGACCGACGACGAGCAGGTCGACCGCCGGATCCTGCTGGAGGAGATCGAGCAGGTCGTCTTCGCCGAGGATGTCCTGCGTGCGGAGGCCTGGGACCCGCTCGTGCTGGTCTACCTCATGGGCGGCGGGCTGTTCGACCTGCTCTCCCGCGACTTCGCCCCCTGGTCCGAGCGGGGTGCCTCGCTGCTCTCGCGGATCGAGGGCTTGCCGCAGCTGACGCGCGTCGGGTTGGCCGGGCTGACCGGGCTGCCGGGACGACCGGTGGGGCTGCTGCAGCTGGAGACGGCGCTGGGCCAGCTGGCCGGCGTGAGCGAGCTCGTCGAGGGAGCGGTGGCCGAGGCTCGCACCCGCGCCGAGGCTGGGGAGGCGCCGGAGCTGGTCGCGCCCATGACGGCCGCCGCCGCCGCGGCGGCCTCGGCGCTCGAGGACTTCCGGGTCGCGCTCGACCGCGAGATCCGCCCGCGGGCGGAGGGCGAAGGCCGCCTCGGTGGTGAGCTCTTCGCGCGGAAGCTGCGCTACACGCTCGGGTCCGACCTTTCGCCCGAGGAGGTCCGCCGGCGCGCCTGGTCCGACTACCACGCGGTGCGGGCGGAGATGGTGCGGGTGGCGCGGGAAGTGTGGCCGGCATGGTTCCCTGACGAGCCGGTTCCGCCGGCGGCCGATGGCGACGCGGCGGCCGAGTCGGCGCTCGTGCGCAGGGTGCTCGATGCCATCGCTCTGCAGCACCAGCAGCCAGAGGGGCTCCTGCGCTATTGCGAGGCCGAGGTCGAACGCATCGCCGCGTTCGTCCGCGAGCGCGGCCTGATCAGCCTGCCCGAGGACCCACTGTCGATCAGCTGGACACCGGTCTTCCTGCGGGCCTCGGCGCGCGCCTTCCTCGACAGCCCGGGTCCGCTCGACCGCGGCGAGCGCTCACACTTCTGGATCACCCCGCCCGATGAGCGCAAGGGGCCGGCAGCGGTCGAGTCCTACCTGCGCGAGGAGAACGATGCCGCGCTGCGCGCGCTCTGCATCCACGAGGCCATCCCCGGGCACTACCTGCAGCTGGCCGCCTCCAACGCCTGTCCGTCCCTGGCTCGGACCATCTTCACCAACGGCCTGTTCGCTGAGGGCTGGGCCGTCTACATCACGCAGGTGATGCACGACGCGGGCTACGCCGCCGACGATCCGGGCTTCGCCCTGCAGCACTGGAAGCTGTACCTGCGGGCCACGGTCAATGCCATCCTCGACGTCGAGACGCATACCGGCGGCATGACCGAGGAGGACGCGATGGCGCTGATGGTCGAGGGCGCCTGGCAGGAGCAGGACGAGGCCGAGGGCAAGTGGCTGCGCGCGCGCATCAGCTCCACGCAGCTCTCGACCTACTTCGTCGGCTCGCTCGAGATGTGGGACCTCGAGGTGGAGGTGCGACGTCGCCTGGCGGTCGCCGTCGGCGCCTCCGTCGACGACGTGCCCGGGCAGCACATCCGGGGTGGCCTCGGCGCGTCGCCCGGCTTCGACCAGCGAGCCCACCTCGAGCGCGTCATCAGCTACGGCACGCCGGCGGTGAAGTGGTGCCGCCATCTCCTGCTGCGTGACCTGGAGCGGGCGTGAGCGAGCTGCGTCCTGATTCCCCCCTCCGGCGCCCGGATTCCGCGCGCCCTCGCGAGGAGGCCAGCCCCCAGGTCGAGCCGCCGACGCGGGCCGAGCTCGAGGCGATCCACCGCCAGCTGGTGACGCTGCCGGCACAGGAAGGCGCCAGCGTCGTCGACGACGAGGATCTGGGCGTGACCTTCGTGCGTGGCCCGGGATCAGGTCCGGATCTCACCTATGCGGCCAGACCGCGGTGGGACGACCGGCGCTGGCCAGAGGCCCTGGCGGCCGTTCGGCGCCGCATGCTCGACGAGAACCGCTGGCCCTCGCTCATGCTCACCGACCGGCTCGACCAGCCGCCCGAGCTGTCCGAAGCGCTCAGGCAGCAGGGCTGGATGCCGGCCATGAGCGAGGTCGTGCTCTGGGTCGCGCACGCGTCGGTCGTGCCGCACCTCGATCCGGCGATCCGCATCGAGGCCGTGCAGTCGAGCTCGCTCCAGACGCATGAGCAGGTGGAGCGCGTGATCTTCGGCCTCGGGGCTGCCCAGGTCGAGCAGCGCCGCGAGGCCCTGCGCTCCGCGCTCACAGCCGGCCGGCTTCGCGCCTGGGTGGTCTGGCTCGAGGATGAGCCGGTGGCCGTGGCTCGCCTATCGCAGGGAGACGGCGTGGCTGGCCTCCAGGGGATCGGCGTGGTCGAGGCGCGCCGTGGCCAGGGCTACGGGACGCTCATCACCACCATCGCCACCCGCGCCGGCATGGCCACCGGCAACCGCGTGGTCTGGCTCAGCGTGCGCGAGGACAACGATGTCGCCATCGGTGTCTACGCCAAGCTGGGCTTCGGGCGAGCGTTCACCTGGACGCGCTGGCTGGCGACGGAGCATCCCGGCCGCTGACGACGCCCGGCGCGGCCTCCCGTCCGCCCGTGACGGAGGGCTGGCCTACTCGTCGTTGGCGGCCGGCAGGTACATGCGCTCGACGTACTCCTCGAGCATGCGCGTGGTGGAGAATTCCCACAGCGAGCTCCCGGCCGCCCTGCGCATGCGCTCGAGCCAGCCCTGTGGCACGTCCTCGGCGTCGCGGTCGTACCACAGCGGCACGATCTCTTCCTCGAGCAGGCGGTATAGGTCCTGCGCGTCCGACCAGTCCTGGGCGCCCTCGTCGGGGTTGGGGTCGCGACCACCGATGGCCCAGCCGTTGTCACCGTGGAAGCCCTCGTCCCACCAGCCATCGAGGATGGAGACGTTGATGACGGCGTTCATGGCCGCCTTCTGTCCGCTGGTACCCGAGGCCTCGAGGGGGCGGCGAGGGTTGTTGAGCCACACGTCCACGCCCTGTACGAGGTAGCGACCGACGCGCATGTCGTAGTCCTCGAGGATGAAGACGCGGCCGCGCAGCGCCTCCGATCGGCTGTGCTCGAAGAGGGTCTGGATGACGCCCTGGCCCGGACGGTCGGCCGGATGGGCCTTGCCGGCGAAGACGAACTGCACCGGCCGCTCGGGATCGGTGATGAGGCGGGTGATGCGCTCGACGTCGCTGAACAGCAGCGCCGCCCGCTTGTAGGTGGCCATGCGGCGGGCGAAGCCGATGGTCAGCACCTGGGGGTCGAGGATATCGTCCAGCTCGGCCAGCACCTCGGGCGCCTCACCGTGACGTGCGAACTGGCGCCGCAGGCGGATGGTGGCGTACGTGCGCAGAGCCTCCTTCTGCCACAGGTGCGCCTGCCACAGATCCTGGTCCTTGACCTGGTCCATGCGCTCCCAGAAGCGGTCCGCCTCGGTCTCGGTCTCCAGATGATCGAGGTCGCCCCCCAGCTCGGCCATGACCGAGCGCATGTGTCGCCCGACCCAGGTGGGCGCGTGCACGCCGTTGGTGATGCCGAAGATGGGGTGGTCGATGATGGGCGACCAGGTCTCGTTGGCCACGGCCCCGTGGAGCTGGCTGACACCATTGGCCAGGCCGGTGTTGCGCAGGGCGAAGGCGGTCATGTCGAACTGGCCCGAATCGCCGTCGACTCCGAGGCCCATGGCCAGGATGGTGTCCTGATCCATGCCGGCAGCCTCCGCCTCGGGGGCCGTCAGCTCCCGCACCAGGTCGGCCGAGAAGCGTTCGTTCCCGGCTGGCACCGGCGTGTGGATGGTGAAGACGGCCTTCCGGCGAACCTGCGCGAAGGCGTCCTCGAGGTCCGCGCCCTTGGCCACCAGCTCGCGGGCCTGCTCGGCCAGCATGAAGGCCGAGTGGCCCTCGTTGAGGTGCCAGACCGCGGGGTCGACGCCGAGCTTGCGCAGGGCGCGCACGCCGCCGACGCCGAGGATGAGCTCCTGGTGGAGGCGCATCTCGCGGCCGCGGACGTAGAGGATATGGCTGATGGGCCGGTCGCTCTCGTCGTTCTCGGGCACGTCGGTATCAAGCAACAGCAGGGGCACGCGGCCGATCTGCACCAGCCAGACCGCGGCATGCACGGCGCGACCCGGCAGCTCCACGCTGACCATGGCCGGCTCGCCGGTGGGGTCCACCGCCCGCATCAGCGGTAGCCGGGCCGGATCGAGGTTGAAGTAGTTGTGATCCTGGTGGCCGTCAGCGTCGATCGA
>JASFQX010000081.1:0-6625 GCA_050115215.1 Chloroflexota bacterium | reverse complement strand
CCACCGCCAGCGACCCAGCAGCCACGAACCCGCCACGCGACGAGCGCGCCACCGCCAGCGACCCAGCGGCCGCGAAGCCGCCATGCAAGGAACGCGGCAAGACCGTCCACGGCGAGCAGGCCAACGCCGGCCACCGCGTGCTCACCTCCGACGACGCCGAGGTGGAGGCCTACCTGGAGGTCGCCCTCGACGCGCCCGCGCCCGATCGTCTGCCGGAGGAAGAACGCCCCACCATCAGCCGCCCGCCGGAGCCCCCGGACAGCGTGGTGGTGCTGGACTTCGGCAGCCAGTTCGCGCAGCTGATCGCGCGCCGCGTGCGAGAGCTCGACGTGTACGCGGAGCTCCTCCCGTTCGACACCCCGCTCCAGGAGCTGCAGCGTCGCGAGGTCAAGGGCCTCATCCTCAGCGGCGGTCCGATGTCCGTCTACGACGAGGGCGCGCCGCGTCCCGATCCGGCCATCTGGTCCGGCCGTATCCCCGTGCTCGGCATCTGCTACGGCGCCCAGCTGATGGCGCTCGAGCTCGGCGGCGACGTCCTGCCCAGCAGCCGACGCGAGTACGGCCCGGCCAGCGTCACCGTCAATGTCGAGGACGACGCGCTGCTGCGCGGGCTCGGCGGCGAGCAACCGGTGTGGATGAGCCACGGCGATAGCATCACGCGCCTGCCAGAGGGCTTCCACAGCACGGCCCAGACCGATGCCACGCCCTACGCCGGCCTGGCCGCACCCGAGCGCGGGCTCTACGGCATCCAGTTCCACCCCGAGGTCGTGCACACACCCCGTGGCCGGGAGGTGCTGGCCAACTTCGTGCACGGCATCGCCGGCGCCGAGCCGAACTGGACCAGCGCCAACTTCATCGAGTCCACCGTGGAGCGCATCCGCGAGCGTGTCGATGAGCATGCGGCCGCGTCGGGCCACGAGGGCAAGGTCATCTGTGGCCTGAGCGGCGGGGTCGACTCCAGCGTGGCGGCCGCGCTCGTGCATCGGGCCGTCGGCGACCGCCTGACCTGCATCTATGTCGATCACGGGCTCATGCGCAAGCGTGAGTCGGAGCTGCTGCGCGAGACCTTCGAGGCCAACCTGGGCATGCACCTGGTCATGGTCGATGCTCGCGAGCGCTTCCTCGAGCGTCTGGCCGGGGTGGAGGACCCGGAGGAGAAGCGGCGCATCATCGGCGACGAGTTCATCCGCGTCTTCGAGGAAGAGGCGGGCAAGCTGGGACGCATCGACTTCCTGACCCAGGGCACGCTCTACCCCGATGTCATCGAATCGACCGCGCCGGAGACCAAGGCGGCCCAGAAGATCAAGACGCATCACAACGTCGGCGGCCTTCCGAGCGACCTGCGCTTCCAGCTCATCGAGCCGCTGCGCTACCTATTCAAGGACGAGGTACGCAAGGTCGGCGCGGTGCTCGGGCTGCCCGAGCAGATGGTCATGCGTCAGCCCTTCCCGGGCCCCGGCCTGGCCATCCGCATCATCGGCGAGGTCACACGCGAGCGGCTCGAGACGCTGCGCGAGGCCGACTGGATCGTCATCGACGAGATCAAGGCGGCCGGCCTCTATCGCAGCGTGTGGCAGTCGTTCGCCATCCTTACCCCGGTGCGCAGCGTGGGAGTGATGGGCGACGGACGCACCTATGCCAACGTCGTCGCTATCCGCGCGGTCACCAGCGAGGACGGCATGACCGCCGACTGGGCCAAGCTGCCCTATGACGTGCTGGGCCGGATCAGCGCCCGCATCGTTAACGAGGTGCCCGGGGTCAACCGCGTCGTCTACGACATCAGCAGCAAGCCGCCGGCGACCATCGAATGGGAGTAGCCGCGGATCCCGGCCGATGAGCGCGCGCCTGCCCTCGCCCGGCCCCTCGTTCGCGCGGGCCCAGCCGTTCCGCCTTCACGGTCCCGGCGGCACGCTCGGACCGCGGGTCCGTCCGGGCATGAGCAAGCCCAACGTGGTGGTCGACGATTGGTGGCTGTTCACGCTCTGGCTCGAGGATGACGAAGGCGTGGTCGAATGTCGCACGGTGGCGCCGGCTGCCGGTCCGCCGCCGGTGCCGCCGCTGCAGGTCTTGGGACCGACCCTGGCCAACGCCCTGATGGGCCTGCTGGACCAGGAGGATGGCCGGCAGCTCATCCGCCTGCGCATGGCCGAAGCTGAGGACGAGGCCGAGCCCTGGCGGCGCCCGCTGATGCTCCTGACCGCCGTCCGCTGGGATCCGGTCCGCCGGTCGACGATGCGTGACAACGAGCTGGTGGCAGAGGTGATGCGCGCCTTCCGGCGTGCCATCGACGTGGCCGGGGCGCCTGGTCGCATCGACTAGTGCCGTTCGGGAACGACCACTGGCGGGTGCGCCGAGGGCCCATCGAGCGGTGCGCTGCTACACTCTGCGCGCCGTGGACGGCGAGGGGTGCCGTCACGATCCCGCAGAGGTTGAGACCAGCCGTTCATGTTTGAAGACCTATTCGGAAACCTGGAGACCGCCTTCACCGACATCGTCGAGAGCGAGGCCTTCCAGGCGGTCATCTACGTCATCGTGGCCTACATCGTGCTCATCTGGCTGGCCAGCGCGTTCTGGGCCTACCGTGACATGCGGCTGCGCACGGCCAGCGCCATCACGCCCTACGTGGCAGCCCTGGCCATCATCCTCTTCACGCCCGTCTTCTTCCTCTTCGGGCTGCTGCTCTATCGCATCGTTCGGCCCAAGGAAACCATCGGCGAGGTCAACGAGCGCGCGCTCGCGGAGGAGGCCATGCTCGCCGAGGTCGCGTCTCACGCGCACTGCGCCAACTGCGACCGCCCAGTCCACGAGGACTGGATCATCTGTCCCTCCTGTCGCAACCGCCTGCGTCGTGTGTGCCCCAACTGCGAGCACCTCATCGAGCTCGACTGGACGCTCTGTGCCTGGTGCGGCAAGGACTTCGAGCGCGCCGATGCTCCGGGGACGACCGCCTTCATGCCTTCCGCCCGCCCTGCGCCGATGCTGCAGCAGCCGGCTCAGCGCCGACCCGCTTCGCCACCCGCAGCACCGACGCGCCCGGCCCCCCGCCCCGCGCCAGCCCCGTCCGAGCCAGGCCAGAAGGTGAGCTCCGCGGGCGCAGCCCAGTCGGCCTCCTCATCCAGCCCGACCCCTCCGACCCAGCCGCAGGGTGGGCCGGCTCCCGCTCCACGTGGCTCCACGGCCGCCAGCGTACCCAGCGCGGGTGGGGCCCCCAGCGCCCAGAGCAGTGGCGCCCAGACCCCGACCGGGATCTAGCACGCCCGCTACCACGTGACCGGCCTCCCGCCCGCCGGGCAGCCGACCGAACCCGACCCCCCCACCGCGCTGCCGCCTGAGCCACCGCCGGCGGACGGGCCACCGGGCGGGGGCATCTTCTCGCTCGAGGGCCGCCGCGCCCCGGGGCTCTACCTGCTGGCCTGGATCCTCAGTGTCGGAGGCCTCGCCGTCACCTTTGTGCTCGGGCCCCTGGCCAGCGACAGCCGAGCCGGGGTCATCCTCGTCGCGGCCGGCGCCCTCGCTGTCACGCTGGGTCTGGCGGCCGGTGCCGGGGCGCAGGTCCTGGAGCGAGCCGACCGCCCCCCGGACCGCTACCGGGGGCCATCGCCGCTGCTGGTCTTCGGGTCCTACTTCTTCGCCATGTCGCTCATCGGCCTGCTGCTGCTGAACACGCTGGGCGTCGATCCGGACCGGCCCTTCAGCTTTCTCGGTATCGGCGTGGTGCAGGCCGCCGGCTACGCCCTGGTGGTGTGGCTCTTCGCCATCCGCACCGGGGCCCTTTCCTGGCCTGACATGGGCTGGCCCTCCTGGCGCGGAACGCGGCTGTCCCACAGCCTGCGCGGCGCAGGCACGGCCGTGGCGGTGATGCTTCCGGTGACCTTCGGTCTGCTCATCCTGGGCGGCATCGTGGGCCTGCTGCTGGGCGTGGACGCGCCGCAGGTGCTGCCGCTCTCGGAGACGCCCGTGGACGGGTTCATGGTCGCGCTCGCGGCGGTGGTCATCATCCCCATCGGCGAGGAGCTGTTCTTCCGTGGCTTCGCCCTTACCGCCTGGCTGCGCGACCTGGGTCCGCGCAGCGCGCTGATCCGGGCCTCGCTCTTCTTCGCCTTCGTCCACGTGGCCAACATCGCCGGTGTCGACTTCGTCACCGGCCTTTCGCAGGCGGTGCTCCAAACGGTGGTGCTGGTGCCCGTCGCGTTCGTCCTGGGCTGGCTCTTCCTGCGCCACGGCCTGATCGCCGCGATCGCGGGCCACATGACCTACAACGGTCTGCTGCTCATGCTGGCCGCCGTGGCCAGCCGACTGCCCGAGCCGGGTTCCTCCGACTGGCCATCCCCATAGCTCCAGCCAAGTGCCGGCGAAGCGCGGGCGAAGGACGGCTCCCTAGGCTGCGCGCTGCCTTCGGGACCGGCTGGCGGGGGAATCGGCGGGCTCCGTCGACCGGACCCGGAGGCGCCACGCGTCTGACCTGACCGCCTCGCCCGCCGCACCACCGGGAGAGGAGCTCCATGGCCACCAGCGATCGAACGCGCACGCGGCCCTCGGTCCGCGAGCTGCCTCCGACAGAGCGACCGCGGGAGCGGCTCGTGTCGCGCGGCGCGGCGGGCCTCTCATCGGCCGAGCTGATCGGCCTCCTCTGGGCATCCGGCTCACGTCAGGCTTCCGCCTCGGCCATGGCCGAGGATGCGCTGGTCCGCTGCGATGGTCTGGCCGGGCTGGCCAGCGCCTCGCCCCGCGAGCTGGAGCGGGTCCCGGGCGTGGGGCCGGCTCGCGCCGCCCAGCTGACCGCCGCCTTCGAGCTCGGTCGTCGGGCGGTCACGGACTGGCCGCCCGGTCGCTGGACGATCCGCGGCCCACGGGATCTGGCCGCGCGCCTCAGCTCCGAGCTCGGACACCTGCAGCGGGAGGAGCTGCGGGTGGTGCTGCTCGACACGCGCAACGGCGTGCTGGCCATGCCCACCATCTACCGTGGCAACGTCTCGAGCGCGGTGGTCCGCATCGCCGAGCTCTTCCGCGACGCCGTCCGACTCCACGCCTCGCGCCTGGTCCTCATCCACAACCATCCCTCGGGCGACCCCACCCCCAGCCCGGACGACCTGCACATGACCGCCGAGGCGGTCGCCGCCGGCCGGCTGCTCGACATCGCCGTGCTTGACCACCTGGTCATCGGCCACGGCGCCTGGGTCAGCCTGCGTGACCGGGGCGTCGCCTTCGACCGCACCTGACGGCCGCGAGCGCCCCGCAGGCGCACGGCCCCGTGAGCCGCCCATTCGGGGCTGGCTGAGGCCCGCGTATACTTCCCGGCACTGGAGCCGGGAGTCGAGGAGGGTTCCCGAACGGGCTGCCGTGGCCCGCTCCTGGGCGGCACCGTCGCCTCCCTTGCCAGTGGGGGAGGACGTGTCGCTGTTCCCAGCACGACCCGTGGCCGCCTCCCGGCCACCGATGGAGACGCCGCCGCCCCAGATGATCGACTCGTTCTTCGGTGCGTTCTCCCGTGACATCGGGATGGATCTCGGCACGGCCAACACGCTGGTCCACGTGCGCGGCCGTGGCATCGTCATCAGCGAGCCCAGCATCGTGGCGGTCGACACCAAGAGCCGCAAGGTGCTGGAGATCGGGGCCGAGGCCAAGCGCATGCTCGGACGCACCCCGTCCAGCATCAGCATCGTGCGGCCGTTGCGCGACGGGGTGGTCAGCGACTTCGACGTGACCGAGCAGATGATCAAGTACTTCGTCCAGCGGGTGCATGACCGCGTGGGCCTGGTGCCCCGCCCGCGCATGCTGCTGGGCATCCCCAGCGGCGTGACCGAGGTAGAGCGGCGGGCCGTGCGCGACGCGGCCCTCAACGCCGGCGCTCGCTGGGCCCGGCTCATCGAGGAGCCCATGGCCGCGGCGATCGGCGCCGGGCTGCCCATCGCCGAGCCCTCGGGCAACCTCATCGTGGACATCGGCGGCGGCACCACCGAGGTAGCCGTCATCTCGCTCGGGGGCATCGTCGTCTCACGCTCGGTGCGGGTCGGTGGCGACGAGCTGGACGAGGACGTCATCGCCTACGCCCGACGCGAGTACAACCTGCTGGTCGGCGAGCGCACGGCCGAGGACATCAAGGTCGCCATCGGCTCGGCCTACCCCGGGCCGCACGACAAGCAGCACGTGAGCATGCGCGGCCGGGACCTGCTGACCGGCCTGCCGCGCTTCGTCGAGATCACCGCCGAGCAGGTGCGCGAAGCCATCGACGCCTCCCTGGCCCAGATCGTGGGCACCATCAAGGACACCATCGAGGAGACGCCCCCTGAGCTGGTGGCCGACATCGTCGACCAGGGCATCGTGCTCGCCGGCGGTGGCGCGCTGCTGCAGGGGCTCGACCGGCGCATCGCCGAGGCCACGCAGATGCCGGTGCACATCGCGGACGACCCGCTGACCTGCGTGGCCCGCGGCTCCGGCATCGTGCTCGAGTCCATCGACGTCCCCACCATGGAGCGTGCGCTCGTGGCCGAGACCTACTCGAGGCCGCCACGCTAGGGCCATGCTGAGCGAACGCTACGCACGACGCCGCCTCATCACCTTCCTCGTGCTGGTGGTGCTCTCGGGCGCCCTGCTCATGCTCGACGAGAGCGGTCCCGTGCAGGAG
>JASFQX010000080.1:0-6627 GCA_050115215.1 Chloroflexota bacterium | reverse complement strand
GTCGATGACGCCCGTGAAGAACGGGGACTCGCGGTACAGGTCCTGCAGCGACTCCGTGGCGCCAGCCCCGTGCTCCGCCTCGAACGCCTCGACGGCGGTGCCCAGGCCGTACCAGGCGGGCAGGAACAGCCGCGCCTGCGACCACGAGAAGACCCACGGGATCGCGCGCAGCTTCTCCAGCGAGACCGCACCGCCACCGCGCGCCGCGGGACGCGAGCCCATGGCCAGCTGTGAAAGCTCGGCGATGGGCGTGGCGGCCACGTAGAAGGCTTCGAAGGCGGGATCCTCCCAGACCAGCGAGCGATACTCCTGCGCCGAACGCTCGGCCAGCTCCCCCAGGATGGTCTTGCCCCGGACGTGCGCGTCCCGGGCCTGCTGCTCGTGGCCCGGAGAGGATGCGATGAGCACGGCATTGGTGAGCTGTGCCAGGTGTCGCATGGCGATGTCGAAGTTGGCGTAGCGATCGGCCACGACCTCGCCCTGCTCGGTGATCTTGAGCGTGCCGTCGAGCGAGTGGGGGGCGCTGGCCAGGATCGCCCGGCTCATGGGGCCTCCGCCGCGGCCGATGGCACCACCACGACCGTGGAACAGCGTCAGCTGGATGTCGTGCCGGGCGGCCGCGTCGACCAGCTTGGTCTCGGCGCCATGCAGCAGCCAGGCCGCGGCCATCGCGCCTGACTCCTTGGTCGAATCGGAGTAGCCCAGCATGACCTCCTGATGGTCACCACGGGCTCGCACGTGCTCGCGATAGCGAGCATCGCTAAGGATGTCATCGAGCAGGCGGTCGGACCCCTCGAGCGCATCGGCGGTCTCCAGCAGCGGCACCACGTCGATGGCGTCGCGATCGAGCCCGGCATAGTCGGCCAGCTCGAGCACGTTGTAGACGTCCTGCGCCTCGCGCGTGAAGCTGATCACGTAGCGGCGGCAGGCCTCCGGCCCGAAGCGCTCCTGGATGTCGGCGATGGCCCGGTATGTCTCCAGCACCTCCGCCGCGGTCACGCCGTTGGCCACCATCCGCTCGCCCAGCACGACGCCATCACGCAGGGCGGCCAGCGTGGCCTCGTGGACCTCGCTGTGCTGGCGCACCTCCAGCGAGAAGGCGTGGAAGCCGAACGTCTCCACCTGCCAGCGCAGCGACTGCACCTCGCCCCAGGCCACTCGCTCCATGTGGTCGTCGACGAGCGCGGACTGCAGCTCATCGATCTCCTCGAGCAGCTCGGCCGGCGTGGCGTAGCCGGCGCCCCGGCCGTGGCCGTTGACCAGGCGGTGGCGCGTCTGGCGCAGGCGCTCGGCGATGCAGCCGAAGCGCTGCCGGTAGGGCTCGTTGGGGTAGTGCTGGAGGAGCAGATCGTAGGCGTTGCCCAGCTCGTCCCGATCGAGCTCGAGGCGGGCACGCAGGCGAGGGGAGACGTCGTCGCCCCGGTGCGTGGGCGTGACCGTGTGCATCAGGCGGGTGGCCACATGCTCCAGGCCACGCAGCACGTGATCGGCGCCGGTGGCGGCCGCCTGCAGTGTGGTCGTGGCGGTCACGCGTGGGTGACCATCGCGGTCGGCCCCGACCCACGAGCCCCAGCGCAGGAACGACCGAACCGCCGGCGGACGCGTGCCGGTATGACCGCTGTCACGTGCCGGCCCGGTGGCGCCTTCCGCGGCGCCCTCTCCGGTCCACGGCGCCAGGTCCAGGGTCCGGTCGACCGTGCGGTAGAGGTAGGGCGTGACCTGAAAGAGCGTCTCGTCGAAGAAGAGCAGGGCCGTGCGCACCTCGTCCATGACGCTCGGGCGCTCCGTGCGCAGCGCGGAGGTGCGCCACAGCAGCGAGATCTCTTCGCGCAGCCGGCGCCGGATCTCAAAGTCCTCGTTCGGTGTCAGACGCGGGTCGTCGAGGCGGTCGATGAGCGAGAACGTGCGGCGCAGCGCCACCAGCATCGTGCGCCGCCGGGCCTCGGTGGGGTGGGCCGTCAGCACCAGACCGATGGAGAGGGAATCGAACAGTCGCTGGATGGCCTCCGGCTCATCCTCCGCGAGCAGCTTGCGCACGGCGGCCTCGATGGAGCCTTCCTGTCCGTGGAGTGAGGTGCGGGCACGTGAGCGCACCCGTCGCACGCGGTGCTTCTCCTCGGCCAGGTTGGTGAGATGGAAGTAGAGGCTGAAGGCCTTGATGACCGGTTCCAGCTGCTCGTCCGGGAGCTCCTCGAGGATCGCGCGCAGGCCGAGCTGGCGGGTGGAGCTGGGGTTCTTGCGGATGTCGATGGTCAGCTTGCGGACACGCTCGACGATGTCGAGGATCTCCTCGCCGGCCTGCTCGGCGATGACCTGGCCCAGCAATGCGCCCAACAGGCGGACCTCTCGCGCCAGCGCATCGCGAGCGCTGGATGTGCCGATGCCGACAGGCTCAGCCTCGACGGCCGGGTTCGACCGCTCACCGTTGGGGGCGCGCTGGTCGTTCCGGTCTGACACGGCGAACGGCCACCCCCTACGGGATCTCGGCCGACTCCTTGCTGCCCATGACCTCGCCCCCGTCGACAGCGATGACATTGCCGGTGATCCAGTGGGTCTGCGGGGTGGCCAGGACGGTCAGGGCATCGGCCACGTCTTCGGGCGTGGTCAGGCGGCCATGCGGGTTGCGCGTCGCCGCCGCCTCGGCCAGCTGCTCCCAGCCGGGGATGTGGCGCAGGGCCGGGGTGTCGGTCACGCCGGCCCGGATGGCGTTGACGGTGATGCCCGCATGGGCCAGCTCCAGTGCCAGCTGGCGCACGTGCGCCTCCAGCGCGGCCTTGGCAGCGCTGACGGCCCCATAGGTCGGGACGGCCAGGATCGCGCCCTCGCTGGACATGGCGTAGATGCGGCTGCCCCGCTGCAGGTGACCGGCGTGATAGAGGTCGCGAGTCCAGTACAGCAGCGAGTGCGCCATGACGTCGGAGGTCATCTCCATCTGCTTGCGCGACAGCTCCTTGCGATCGGCGTCGTCGGAGACATAGTGATGGGTGGCGCCGAAGGCGAGCGAATGGAGCATGGCCCCGATCATGGGTTGCTCGCCGACGCTCCGACGCTCTTCGAACAGCTCCTCGATGGAGGTGATCACCCTTTCACGCTTGGTGTCGTCCGCGGCGTTGGTGTTGTGGAACACCACCGGCACGCCGATCCCGGCGATCTCGTCACGGACGGCCTCCGCGGTCGCTCGCGTCGCGCGCATGTCGAGGTGGACGCCGATGATGCCGAACCCGGCCCGGGCCCACGCCTTGGCGGCCGCGGCACCGAAGCCGCTGCTGGCGCCCAGCACCAGTGCCCAGCACTCTCGTCCACCCCACTTCAAGGTCATGTCCCCTCCCGCCCGCAGTGTACCGGCGCCTCAGATGCGGTCGGGCCGAGGCGGGTCCCCGCGGGGACGCCATCCCGGCCCGGCCCGGCCCGGACACGGCCGGGCGCGATCGCACCTGCTGTCAGGTCAGTCGTCCGATTCCGATTCCGACTCCTGCGCGGCGGCGATGCCGAGCGCAGCCCCGAGGGCCACGAGGTCCTGCGCGCCGATCCACTGGTTGCCGATGAGGAGGCCACCGGCATCGACCACCGCATCGCGCAGCGGCACGGCCCATGCGTGCTCGATGATCAGCAGCAGCGCCGCGGCCCCGTCGGGCAGGTTCTCGATGAACTCCTCGCCGATGGCCTCGACGATGCCCAGGCCGCCTTCCTCGGCGATCTCGGCACCGGCCTCGGCGCCGGCGACCATGCCCTCGAGCCCGGCCATGCCTAGACCCATGAGGGCCCCCACCTGCATGCCCAGCTCCTCGCGCTGCTCCTCGTCGAGATCGGAGACGCGCAGGATGTCGACCTCGTCGCCTTCGGCCACGACCGCCAGGGCGTCGATGATGCGGATCGTGCCCGCCTCGCTGAGCCTGATGAGCTCCTCCGCGATGCGCCCCTCGAAGCCGGCCGTGTCGGGGAACCCGAACGCAAAGATCTGGATAGGTCCGAATACCATGACTGGCCTCCTCAGGCGTCGCGAACAGTGAGTCGTGGCCACGGCTCGCCGCGGCGTCGTACACATCGGGATCGATGCCCGCACATGGTAGAACAGGGGCCCTGAGAGGGACAGGTTCACGAAGGGAGGGACACGGTGTCCGGAGCGTTCCCCGATCCGAGCATGGAGCTCACCCACATCCTGGTGGTGAGCGACCTTGACCGAGCGACCGCGTTCTACCGCGACGTGCTCCGGGCTGAAATCGTCCGCGAGTACGGTGGATCGTCCGCGGTCTTCTCGTTCGCGGGTGCCTGGTTGCTGCTCGTCACTGGCGGCGGCCCGACCGACGATAAGCCGGGCGTGACCTTCGGCCCGCCTGACGACCGGACACGTGTCAGCCACGCCATGACCATCCGTGTGCCCGACTGCGAAGCAGCGTATGAGACCCTGCGCGCGCGGGGAGCCGAGTTCCTGACGCCGCCGGTGACCTACGACTGGGAGGTGCGGGCGTTCTTCCGCGATCCGGACGGCCACCTGCTCGAGATCAGCCAGACCCGCGCCGGCGCCTGATCGGCGGCCACGAGCCGCGTCGCCGCCGTGTACGCTCGCGGCATGCCCGACGTGAACACCGAACCGATCAAGATCAACGTCACCTGGGACGATCTCGACGACCTCGTCGCGCAGCTGGCAGAGCGCCTCGCGGCCGCGCCCCAGCCGGACGTGGTGCTGGCCATCTCGCGTGGTGGTCTGGTCCCTGCCGGCATGCTCGGCTACCGCCTGGGCTGGCGCGACATGCTGCTGGCGGCGGTGGTGGTCTACGACGACGAGCAGGGCTTCCGCGGCGAAGCCGAGTTCCTGCAGTTCCCCGCCGACGACCAGCTGCGAGGCAAGCGCGTGCTGATCATCGACGAGGTCTGGGACAGCGGCACCACCATCGCGGCCGTGTCCGAGCGCATCCGCGCCGCCGGCGGCGAACCGGTGACGGCCGTGCTCCACTACAAGCCCGGCCGCTCGCGCGTGGACCTGGTGCCCGACCACTACATCGTCGAGACCAACGACTGGGTGCTCTATCCCTTCAAGGGCGGGAAGTGAGGCTGGAGGCAACGGCTGCGACATCCGTGCGCCACGCGCCGGCGGGTCGATGAGTCCGCGGCTGGCGACGTTCCTCATGTTCGTCGTCAACGGCGCGGTCATCGGCACGTGGGTGGCGGCGATCCCCGGCACCAAGGACGGTCTGGACGCATCGGGGGCCGACTTCGGTCTGGCCTTGCTCTTCCTGCCCACCGGTGCCCTCGTGGCTCAACAGGTCACCGGCCAGCTGCTGGTGCGCGTCTCGAGCCGGCGGGTGCTGACCGTGTCGTCGCTCATCTTCCCCTGGCTGGTCGTGCTGCCCATCGGTGCATCCAGCTTGCCGCTGCTGGCCGCCGCGCTCTTCGTCCTGGGCTACGTGAACACCACCATGGACGTGTCGATGAACGCGCACGGGGTCGCGCTCGAGGACCACGGCGGCAGGTCCATCATGTCCGGCCTGCATGCGGGCTGGTCCCTCGGCGGCATCGTCGGCGCGGTGGGCATCGCCCTGGCCCTGGAGCTGGGCATCGAGCCCATCATCGAGGCGCTGCTGGCAGCCGTCCTGCTCTGGCTGGTCGCAGCCGCGGCCATTCGCTACCTGGGCACGGGTTCGGAGCGGACCGAGGGCGCGAGCGGGCTGCATCTACCCTCCCGCGCGGTCCTGCCCCTGGCCGGCATCATCGTGCTCATCGCCTTCGTGGAGGGTGGCCTCACCGACTGGGGCGGGGTCTACCTCGACGAGGGTGTCGGCGCGGCCGCCTCCATCGCGGCCATGGCCTATGCGGCGTTCTCGCTGGGCATGTTCGTCGGCCGCATCGGCGGTGACTGGGCCAAGGACCGCATCGGCTCGATCCGGCTGACACAGGTGGGCATGCTCGTGGTCGCCGCCTCCATCACCGCCTTCCTCATCGTGCACGACCAGCGGGTCGCGCTCGTGGGCCTGGTGGCCGCGGGCATCGGCATCGCCAACACCATCCCCCAGATCTTCGGTGCGGCCGGGCGCATCCCGCCGGGCGGGCCATCGCTGTCGGCCGTCTTCACCGCGCTCACGCTGGCCTTCGTCGCGAGTCCGGTCATCATCGGCACGACCTCCGACGTCGTCGGCATCAGCGGCGCATTCTGGTTCTTCGTGGCGGCTTCGCTGATCGTGGCCCTGGCCGTGCCGCGTGTGCCGGTGGCCGAGACCAACCCGCGCTTCCGCGCGTGAGCTGAGGTGGGCTACGACGAACGCTTCGCGCTGTCCGACGGGCGGCTCGTCTGGTATCTCGACGAGGGGGATCCGGTCGACGTGCCGGTGGTCTTCTGCCACGGCAGTCCCAGCTCACGCCTGGCGGCCATCGACCACGTCGAGCGAGTGGTAGCCCACGGTGGGCGGATCATCGCACCCGACCGTCCGGGACTTGGTCGCTCGGACCCGGAGACCGGTCGCTCTCTGGCCAGCTGGGCCGGCGATGTGGCCGAGCTCATGAATCAGCTGGGCCTGGCCCGGTTCCGGGTGCTTGCCGTGTCGGGCGGCGGGCCCTACGCGCTGGCGCTGGCCTGGGCGCTGCCCGACCGCGTGGAGCGCGTGTCGCTGCTGAGCAGTCCCGGGTCGTTCG
>JASFQX010000079.1:0-6655 GCA_050115215.1 Chloroflexota bacterium | reverse complement strand
AGGGCGGCGCCGGCGCCGGGTCGCTGCGCCTGGCGGGCATCGTCTTCTTCGGCGTCGCCGTGCTCGGCGTGCTCGGCCTGTGGGTCATGCTGCGCCGCCAGCGCGGACCGCCATCCACCGGCTCGAGCGGGAGGCCGTGGGCGACAGCCGGCTAGCGTGACCAGTCGACCACCGATGTAGTCTGGCTCCGAACGCAGGGCGCTGCGCCGCTGACGTTGGGGTCGATGGCGCTGGCCCGCCAGGGGACAGGCGAAGCCCGGGGGACGAGCATGCGGGACAGCACCGCCGGCGCTCGCCGATGGCCGAGCGAGCGGGAAGTGGCCGATCAGCTGCCCATCGACTGTGCCCCGGAGACCGTGGAGCACATCCTCGAGTCGGTCCCCTTCTGGTTCCACACGTTCGCGCTCGACTCGGACGCGGGCATCTACACGCCCGGCGTGGCACGCGACCATGGGTACCGCCTGGCCTCGATCCCACGGTCGTTCGCGGGCAGGTCGGTCCTTGATGTCGGAGCCTTCGACGGCTTCTACGCCTTCCTCGCCGAGCACCGCGGAGCCTCGCGCGTGCTCGCCATCGACAACGAGCAGTACCGCTATTGGGTCAAGGATCGCTGGGGCGTGGAGCTCGAGGGTGGCGAGGGGTTCTCAGCCATCGCCAAGGCCATCGGCTCCTCGGTCGAGTACGCGCGCGTGGAGGCGATGGAGGTGGCCGAGATCGACGAGTGCTTCGACTTCATCTTCTGCTTCGGGATCCTGCACCGCGTCGAAAACCCGTTCGGACTGCTCCGGAGGCTCGTTGGCCGGCTGGCGCCCGGCGGTCGGATGCTGGTGGAGACAGCCGGGGTCAGCGAGGATGTCGGCGCCAGCGATGACCTCGGCTCCAGCGAGGGCCTCATTCGTGTGCCCTGGCCCGGCGAGGTGAACCCGCGCGACGACTACTTCTACTGGCAGTTCTCGGCGGCGTCGCTGCGGCACCTTGCGTCCTTCATGGGAGCCACCTTCGAGCCACACCTGACCGCCATGGTCGCCGGCCAGCCGCGCCTCATCGGCCACATCGATGCTCTCGCCGGCCGACCCTCTACCCGGCGGGGAAGCGACCCGTCACCGGCCTAGCTGGACCGATCGCGGGGTGCCGGCGTCGATCCGATCATTGCCGCTTCTCGACGCTCCGAACGCGGTCCTTGCCGCGGTCCCACCTGCCGCGATCGACACCGGGACCTCCCCTGACCACGTCGCGCTGGCCGTCCTTGGCTGCGAGCGTGTCCTTCCCCTTGTCGCCATTGAGCGTGTCGCGTCCACCGCCGCCGGTGATGATGTCGCGGCCAAGGCCACCAGAGAGCTCGTCGTTGCCGCTGCCGCCCTGCAGCTTGTCGTGGCCCTGATAGCCGCGGAGCTGGTCGTTACCCGGACCGCCGAACAGCTCGTCGTTGCCCGCTCCGCCGACGACGGTGTCGTTCGCATTGAAGCCCTTGATGTAGTCGTCGCCCAGGCCGCCGTAGAGACGGTCGTCGCCGTCGCTGCCGCGGAGGTTGTCATCGCCGGCCTCGCCGTAGAGGCTCGCGTCGAAGGCCAGCTCCGCGGTGCACCCGCACCCGCACGACACGAGATAGTCATCGCCATCGCCGCCGTGGATCTCGTCCTCACCGAAACAGCCTCGAGCGAAGTCGTTGCCGGCCCCACCATAGATCGTGTCTGCGCCCGGGCCGCCGAAGATCATGTCGGGGTCATCGCCGCCGTAGAGCCGGTCATCGCCATCGAAACCGTAGATCCTGTCGCGGCCTCCCAGGCCGCAGATGACGTCCGGCCCATCGGTGCCCTCAAGGGTGTCGTTGCCCTCGGTGCCGACGATGGTGCACTCCTCGAGTGGCGGGTCCTCGTCGGCCGCCCCGGCTGGCGCGGCGACCGTGATCAGTGCCAGCGTGGCGACGATCGCCACGCCGGGCATGGCTCGGCGAAGGTGCATGTGGCCCCCTTTCACCTCCCATCCTCGCGGCTCCGGCGGCCAGTTCAAGGGTCGGATGGCCCCCGCGGTGCGGCGACGCACCCGCCCGCGGTCCAGCCCACTACCGCCTGAGGCCTCGGACCTGAAGGGTCGCGCTTGAAGGGCCGCGCTAGGCCGACGCCGCCAGGGCCTCATGCTGGGCCTGGGCTACGATCACGAAGTCGCGCAGCGCCCGCTCGCCCTTGGGTCCCCACAGCTCCCCCTGGAACCGCAGGCGTCCGACGTCGACGGCGAGATAGTGGGTGCCATCCTCGGACTCCACCTCGCCGATGCGCACGTCGTCCCAGGGGGCGAACGCCGTCATCCAGCGATCACGCGTCTGGGCATCCCGGGCGATGACCGCGAGGCTCTCGGGCAGCGCGACCAGCAGCGAGCTGCGGCCGGCGATCGATCCATGGACCGGCAGGACGGTGAGGACCTGCTCGTTGCGGAAGCGATGTCGGATCGAGTCGATGGGCAGGTCGACGAGCCCATCGAGGTTCCTGAAGCGCATGGGCATGCCTCCGGCTGCGACGACAAGACGGTGGGCACGCCCACTAGCCTACCTCCGTCGCGCAAGCGCAGGGCGTAGCTGCCTGCCTGTCCTGTACCTCAGGGCTCGAGTGTGGCCGCGTCGTCTCGCTGGCGCCCGCCGCGCTCGAGCTCCTGGACGCGTGACTGCAGGGCCGCTTGCGCCATCTCCTCCAGGCGCGCCTCGACCCGGCCGTTGACGCTGCCCGGGGGGTAGCGACCGTCGTCACGGCGCCGGCCCACGCGGAGGTCGGTCAGCAGCGCCAGCGCCTGGTCCACGTGAGACACGGGCCAGACGCGGAAACGGCGCTGCCGTGCCGCCTCGACGACCCGATCGGCCAGCATCAGGTCCTTGACGTTGGCGGACGGGATGATGACCCCGTGCGTGGCCTCGCCATCGCGAGAGACGCAGGCATCGAAGAAGCCCTCGATCTTCTCGTTGACGCCACCGACGGCCTGCGCGCGGCCGGACTGATCGACCGATCCGGTGACCGCCACGTCCTGGCGCATCGGCACCTCGCCCACCGCCGAGAGCAGGGCGCAGAGCTCGGCCAGCGAGGCGCTGTCTCCCTCGACCCCGCCGTACGACTGCTCGAAGACGAGGCTCGCGTGGAGGGAGAGCGGGGCCCCGGGCGCGCCCGCACCGCCGAACCGTCCGCCCAGGAAGCCCGCGAGGATGAGCACGCCCTTGGAGTGGATGGGCCCGCCGAGCTCGACCTCGCGCTCGATGTCCACGAGCTCACCCCGGCCAAGGCGAACCGAGGCGGTCACGCGCGAGGGATGGCCGAAGGCGACGTCACCGAGCTGGATGACCGAGAGCGCGTTGACCTGCCCGACCTCGCTGCCCTCGGTACGGATGTTGATGACGCCGCGTTCGATGGCCTCGAGGATGCGCTCGTGGATCCGGCTGGCGCGCCGCCGCCGCGCGGCCACGGCAGCGGTGACATCGTCGGCCGCGATGGCCTCACGCCCACCGCGGCGAGCCAGGTGGTCGGCCTCTCGCAGCAGGTCACTCAACCGGCCCACGTGGGTCGAGAGCTTGGTGCTGTCCGCGGCCATGCGTGAGAGCTCGTCGATGACGCGCGCCGTCGCGGCCGCGTCCAGCGGTGCCAGGTGCTCCCGTTGGGCCAGCGAGGCGATGAGCTGGGCGTAGGCCTCGACCGCGTCAGGGCTCCGGTCGACGGTCTCCTCGAAGTCGGCCTGCACCTTGAAGAGCTCGAGGAACTCGGGATCATAGGCGCAGAGCAGGTAGTAGATGCGGCGATCCCCGGTGAGGGCGACCTTGACATCGAGCGGGATGGGCCCTGGGTCGAGCGCGGTCGTGGTCAGCAGGCCCAGCGACTGGCCCACCGACTCGATGCTGATCTTGCCCGTGCGCAGCGAGCGCTTGAGCTGGTCCCAGGCGTACGGCTGGGTCAGGATCTTCTCCGCCTCCATGACCAGGTAGCCGCCGTTGGCTCGGTGCAGCGCACCCGGTCGGATCTGGGTGAAGTCGGTCACCAGGGTGCCCATCTGCGAGGTGTACTCGACCCGGCCGACGAGGTTGGGCTGCGTGGGGTGGTCCTCGACCTCGAACGGAGCAGCGCTGTCGCCACCGTGGTCGACGAGAACGTTGACGCGGTAGCGCACGAAGGGATCCGCGCCGGCCAACAGCGTGCTGGCGACGCCCGGGCCTTCCTGGCGGGCGTCCGCGGTGACCGTCGGCTGCGCCTGTCGATCGTGGTTGCCGGACGGCTGGGCCTCGTCGGCATCCTTGGCTCCGGTGGTCGCGACGTCGGGGCTGCCCGGCGACCCGGGCGGGCGGCCTGCGGCGGAACCCGACTGCCCGCGCTCGGCCAGAGCAGAGGCAGCGGCCCGCAGCTCCTGGGCGCGGGAGACGACGTCGCGCTCGACGTCATCGAGGTAGCCGCCCACCGCGGGCAGATCGGCGAAGCGCGCCCGAACCTCGTCCACCAGCCGGCGCACGGTGACGCCGGTGACCTCACGGTCGAGCGCGGCGATTCGGCGCCGGAGCTGGCGCAGCGAGTGCGGGATCTCGCGCAGCAGGGCCTGCAGCTCGTCGCTGAAGCGCTCCATGTCCTCGGTGTAGCGGCGCTGTACCTCTGGCGGCAGCACGTTGAACTCATCGGGCTCGATGGGCTTGCCGTCGCGCAGCGGGGCTACCGCCAGGCCGACGGGGGTGGTGGTGAGGGCGATGTCGGCTTCGGACGCTCGCTTCTGCAGGTCGCTCAGCGCGGCCTCGCGCTGCTTCTCGGTGTCCGCCTGCAGCTTGGCGCGCTGGGCCTGGTACGACTCCGCCTCGAAGAGGGCCACGATGGCCACCTGCAGGTCGAGCACGAACTGGCTCATGGCCTCGCGCAGCTCGACGCCGCGGCCGGGCGGCAGGCGCAGCGCGTCGGGACGCTGCGGGTCGTCGAAGTCGTGGACGTAGCACCAGTCGTCGGGCACGGGGATCGTGGCCGCCTCCCGCCGCAAGGACTGGTGCAGGGCGGTCATCTTGCCGATGCCGGGCGGACCGAGGGCGAAGACGTTGTAGCCCGGGGCGGCCATGCCGATGGCCAGGTCGATCGCCTCCATCGCTCGCTCCTGGCCCACGATCGTGTCCGACGCCTCCAGCTCGGAGCTGAGCCGGAAGCCCAGCCTGGACGGCTTCACCCGACTGGCGAGCGTCGAGATCGGGAGCGCCCGTGGGCGACCCGGCGTCCTGCTGGCGTCGTCTCCCGCTGCGGTCATCGTGGCCCCCAAGCTGCAACCGCCGACAGCCTCGACCGTGAACCGAAGGCGGGGGCCCCACAAGAGCCGAACGTCATCGCCCGACCCCCGCGCAGCGTCCTCACGCGTGGTCCGGCGCCCGGCCGTGGTCCATCATGCCAAGCAGCCGCGTGGTGGTGTTCCAGTTGCGCACGGTGAGGCGCTGGTAGATGGGATCGGAGGCCAGCCGCGACAGCCCGCTCTGGGATGCACGCGCGATGAGCCGGGAGGCGTAGACCACCCCCGGGCCGGGGGCCACGGCATCGACTCCGTCCCGCGGACGGAGTGCGGCCAGCGCCTTCTCCGGTGTCGATGGTGGCAGCAGGAACAGGACGTCGTAGCGGTAGCGATCCGGCTCCTCCCCGAACCCGGCCGGTGCCCCGTCCACGACCGCCTGCATCTGCAGGCGGTCGCGCAGCTCGACCGTGGCGGCGTACCCGAAGGCCGACGCCAGCATCGTCTCGACGGCCGTGGTGAGCCGGGCCCGGTCCTGGCGGTCGGCGCGGAAGACCACGTTCCCGCTCTGGATGTAGGTGCGCACATCCTCGTAGCCGGCCGCCTGGAAGCACGCCCGCAGCTCGGCCATCGGGATGCGGTTCCTGCCGCCGACGTTGATCCCGCGCAGCAGCGCGACGTAGGTTCGGGCCACGGGTCGCAGCATACGCGGCTGCCCGCGCTCGGCGCGGGAGGATCGCCCGGCCGCGGGGCTACCTGACCGTGGAGCCCGGGAAGGAGATGGAGCGGCCGAGGAAGAAGATGCCGGGATGCGTGGAGAAGCCGTCGCCCGTATTGTTCCGGATGAGCGAGTCGCGGACCTCGACCGTGCCGCTGCGGTCGTTGCTGACGAAGAAGATGGCGCTGCCGCCCTCGCCGTTGGAGCGGTTGCCCGCGATCTTCGTGCCTGCCACCCGCAGCGCCATGGTGTTGCCATCGTTGTAGATCGCGCCGCCGTTGCCGCCGCCAGGCGTGCCCGGTCGGGGCGGGTTGGCGCCGGTCCCGGTGGCCCGGTTGTTGATGAACAGGCTGTTGAGGATGGTCCAGGAGACGCCGATGCTGGAGATGGCGCCGCCATTGGAGCAGCGGTTGCCCTTGCCCTTCCAGCCGCCGAAGGTGCTGTTCACGACGTACACCGGCAGGCCTTCGTACTGCGAGAACACCTGCACCGCCGCGCCGCCGACGTCCGGGCCGTTCCAGGCGCAGCGGTGGCTGACGAACGTCGAGTTGACGATCTTGAGCCGGCCGCCGCGCACGAAGATCGCGCCGCCGCCGTCCATGGTGCCCTTGCCGAAGGCACGGCCGTTCTTGAGGCGGAGGTTCTGCACGGTGAGCGTGGGGTGGTCCTGGTTCTGGCAGTGGGGCGTCGTCCAGACCTGCTCCGGGTCACAGGTGTTCA
>JASFQX010000078.1:0-6660 GCA_050115215.1 Chloroflexota bacterium | reverse complement strand
TTCTGCGAACGCTACCTCGGGCTCGGGCTCAGCCACGGGCTCGATTTCGGGCTCGGGCTCAGCCACGGGCTCAACCTCGACCGGCTCGGGTTCGTCGACCGGCGCGGTCTGGGCCTCGGCGACCGGCTCGGCCTCGGGCTCGTAGTGAGCGGCCTCCTCGACAGGCTCTTCCTGCCGATCCACCTGTGGCCAGACAGAAGCGCCGGGCGTCGCTTCGGGCTCAGCCTTGGAGGGCCGGTCCACCTCGGGCCAGGCTTCGGGCGCCGACGGTGCACCCCGCTGGGCTGCGAAATCGATGGTTGGTGCGGAATCCGGTTCGCGGTCTGCACCCGCAGCTGCTGCCTCCTCGCTCGAAAAGACCACCCCGCGCCATGGATCGACCTCACCGGCGGGGGCCCCGAAGAGACTGGCGGCAGGCGTATCGCCGGTGCTCGCGGCAGGCGTATCGCCGGTGCTCGCGGCAGGCGGCTGTACCGACTCATCAGCGCCCAATGCTCGATCCGCCGTCCAGGCGCTGGAGGCTCTGGCAGCGAAGGGCTTGGGGGCCGACGTGCCGCCGGCTGGCGTCGCGCCGGGTTGGGACCGCGGCTGGCAGCTGAGACAGGCGCCGCCCTCGGCGTTCCAGCACTTCGAGCAGGTGTACTGGCGGCAGTCCATGCAGAAATGGAACGTGCCCGCGAAGTGATCGCTCGAAGGGTCGGTGCTCGACGGCGTCGGCTCGGGCTCCGGCGGCTTCTCCTTGGAGGACCGACGCCCGAACCGCGCCAGCACGCCACGCCCCTCTTCGGCGGCCGGCTTGCTCTCCGGTACGGTGGACGTGTAGCGCGTGCCACAGCGTTCACAGAACGACTGGAGGACGGTTTCGGACATGACTTCGGCGACGACTCCCCCGCGGGCAGGCTCGGAGACAGATTGGGGTATTGCTGTGCGGAAGGGTAGTGGCTACAACGGTGTGCAGCCTACCAGCACGGGGGTACCGTCGCTAGCGGTGGCCCGATGGTCCCGGCGGGCCCTTGCTCGACCACATCGCGCAAGGCGGGCTACGATGCGCGGACCGCGCCGGCACCAAGGGCCGGAGGAAGGGGATCCATCGTCGTGGCCAACATCCAGGAATCAGGGGAACGTGTCGCCGCCAACGTCGAACGCGTCATCGTGGGCAAGCATCGCGAGGTCCGACTGGCACTGGTGGCCCTGCTATGCCAGGGACACCTCCTGATCGAAGACGTCCCGGGGACGGGCAAGACGATGCTGGCGCGCGCGCTCGCCCGAAGCCTGGACTGCACGTTCCGGCGTATCCAGTTCACGCCTGACCTGTTGCCGACCGACGTGACCGGCCTCTCCATCTACAACCAGAAGACTCAGGAGTTCGAGTTCCGCCCGGGTCCGGTCGTGAGCCAGATCGTGCTGGCCGACGAGATCAATCGCGCCACGCCCAAGACACAGTCAGCTCTGCTGGAGGCGATGGAGGAGCGGCACATGACCGTGGACGGCCGGACTCGCCCGTTGCCGCAGCCGTTCATGGTCATCGCCACGCAGAACCCCATCGAGTATGAGGGCACCTTCCCGCTACCAGAGGCGCAGCTGGACCGGTTCATGCTGCGACTACGCATGGGCTATCCGGAGCCGATGGACGAGATGCTCATCCTCGACGAGCAGAAGCGCGTCCATCCCGTGGACGGACTGCTTCCGGTGGCCGACGGCGAGGCCGTCCTGGGCATGCAGCGGGCGATTCGCGAGGTCTACGTTGATCCCGCCATCGCCGACTACATCGTGCGACTGGTCAGCGCCACGCGCTCTCACCCCGACGTCTACCTCGGAGCCTCGCCGCGCGGCTCGCTGGCCCTGTACCGGGCCGGCCAGGCCTTCGCGGCGCTCTCGGGCCGTGACTACGTCATCCCGGACGATGTGAAATCGCTCGCCGAGCCGGCGCTGTCCCATCGGATCATCCTCAAGACGGCCGCCTCGATCCGGGGGGTCGAGAGCCGCAGCGTGGTCAGCGAGATGCTCATGTCCGTGCCCATCGCGGCACCACGCCCCAGCGCCGAGGTCCGCGGGGTCGGCCAGGCATAGCGCCGGGTCGCGCACCAGGGACCTGACATGCTGCGCACGGTCACCTTCCTGCTGACGGTCGGCCTGGTCCTGGCGGCGGCTGCAGTGACCGGGTCCGTCGAGGTCTACTTCTTCCTCTACCTGGGCCTCGTCATCCTCGGGCTGGCCTACCTGCTGGCGAGGCGCGGCCTGACCAGCCTGGAAGCGGGCTCGTGGCTCGATCGCCAGCACGCCACCGTCGGTGACGCGCTCACCGTCACCTACACCCTGCGCTCATCCGCCCGGCTGCCCAAGCCGTGGCTGGAAACCCACAGTCCGTCGACCCTGCCCGTGCCCATCCCTGGCCGCGTCATCTCCCTGCGACCGCGCACGTCGCGCACGTGGGCCTCCAAGGTCCCTCTGACGCACCGAGGCCAGTACCGCGTGGACCCGATGGTGGTGCGCACCGGCGACCCCTTCGGACGGTTCGAGTCGGTCGCCTCGGTGGGCCCCGGATCGGCCGTGCTGGTCTATCCCCAGGTGCACTCGCTGCCCGGCTGGCACCTGCCGGCGGCCGCCATCGAGGGCGCCTCGGCCCGGGCCGAGCATGGCCCGCATCTCACGCCGCTGGTGACATCCGTCCGGCCCTACACGCCGGGAGACGCCTTCAACCGAATCCACTGGCGATCGAGCGCCCGGCACCAGGAGCTGCAGGTCAAGGAGTTCGATATCGAGCCCTCTGCCGATCTCTGGATCTGGCTCGACCTCGACCGTTCGGCCCACGCCGGCTCGGGTGAGCACGCCACCATCGAAACCGCCGTGGACGCGGCCGCGGCCATCGCCGCCCACGCGCTGAGCGACGATCGCGGCGTGGGCCTGGAGGCGGTCGGGTTGCGCCGGGCCGTCATCGCCACCGATCGCGGGGCTCGCCAGCAGCACAAGGTCCTGAGCCTGCTGGCAGTCGCCCAGCCCGAGGGCACGACCCCGCTGGCGGAGATGCTGGTCGAAGGGGGCGCTCGCATGCGGACAGGCACCGTGGCCCTGGTGGTGACGCCATCGCTGGATCGCTCGTGGGTAGCGCCGCTGGCGGCGCTGCGCTCGGCCGGCGCGTCACCGATCGCCTGCATCGTCGATCCCACCGCCCACAGCTCCGCCAGCCTGGAAGCTGGCGGCCAGCCCGGCCTGTCGCCGTCCGAGCGCGAACCGCTAGAGCAGCAGCTGCGCTCTCTGGTCCACCTGCTGGCCGAGCATGATGTCCGCGCGCACCTGCTGCGCCCCGGCATCGCGCTGGGCGAGCAGCTGGTCACCTCCCGCGATGGCGCCCCAGCGGTGCTGTCGTGAGCGAACGTTCACGCCGGCCCGAGGTCCTCCGCCGGCCGGAGCAGGGATGGTCCAGCCTGCTGCTGCTGCTGGCCATGCTGGCGCTCCTGGGCATCTCGATCGTCGATGCTCGCGACGAGGTCCTCCAGCTCGCCAGCGAGGTGGCCTCGCCAGCGCGCTCGCTCCCGATCCTGATGCTCGCGGCGGGCCTGATCGGCTTCCTGCTCGCCCGCAGCCGCATCGGCGTGGTCCAGGCCCATATCATCGGTGCCGCGACCGGGGCCATGCTGCTGCTGTTGGTGGCCGGCAGCACGCTCCTCGCCGTCCCCGATGCTCTCGTCCCCGAAGGGGCCATCAGCCAGGAGGTGGGCGCCGTCTGGCTCCGGCTGGAGGAGGACCTGCGGCTCTACCTGGCCGAGGAGCTGCCCACGCCGCCGGTGGTCGCCTACCTGGTGCTGGGCGCCTTCTGCTGGACCACTGCCCAGTTCAGCGCCTTCAGCATCTTCCGCTACGGACGCGGCGGCCCGGCGGTCATCGCCATCGGCACCGTGCTCTTCCTGAACCTCGGGCTGGGCTCGCTCCGTGCGGATGACGACCGGCTGCCGGTCCTGCCCTTGCTGGCGACGTTCTCGGCGCTGGCGATGTTGCTGCTGATCCGCATGCAGCTGGTGAGCCAGCGGCTGCAGTGGGCTCGGCGGCACATCTCCGACACCGGCGAGGTCAGCCGGCTCTTCCTGCGCAGCGGCGCGCTCTTCGTGGTCCTGACCATCGTCAGCGCGACGTCGCTGACCACGGTGGCCACGGTGGAGGCGCAGGATATCGAGCTCGGGGCGCTGGAGGATCCGATCAAGGACTTCGGGGACCAGCTGGCCCGCCTGCTGGGCCTGGCCGGGGTCCCGCCCCCGGAGGTGGGCCCGGCGAGTCGCGGGAGCTTCTCGGCCATCGACGACGCCTGGGAGCCAGGCGAGGGGATCGCCTTCACCGCGGCCATCGACCGCGGGCAGCTGCGGGCCAACTACTGGTGGGGGTTCTCCCGCGATACCTACGATCCCGCTCTCGGCGGCTGGGCGTCCAACGAGGTCGATTCGTATGACCTGCCTCCCGGCGCCGAGCTGCGTACCCCCGCGGTGGCGACCTCGGCGGGCGATCACCCGGCCGGGGTCACGATCACGATCGGCGGAGAGCTCGACGACTCGCTGGGGGCCTATGCCCTGACCGAAGCGAGCGTCTATCGGAACCGCGGGGTCGAGGTCATCAGCGACGACGGACGGAGCGTGAGCGCCATCGAGTACCGGGATCCGGTGGACGAGGGCGACCGGGTGGAGATGGTCTCGTACGTGCGCGACTACAGCGACGATGCCACGACCCTCACGGCCAACCAGCTGCGCGCCGCCGGCGACGCCTATCCCGCGTGGGTGGAAGACCGCTACCTCCAGGGGCAGGGCGACGAGCGGATCGCGGGCCGGAACGTGGAGCGGTTCGTGGCCCGGATCAGGCGGTCCAGCGCCGACAACGCCTACGACCGCGCCCTGGAGGTCCAGCGCCGGCTGGGCGCGATGGCCTACGTGACCGACATGCGGGGCGCATGCGGGCGCTATGACTCGGTCCCGGAGTGCGTCCTGGCCGAGGAGAAGGGCTTCTGCCAGCACTACGCCACGACCATGATCGTGGTGCTGCGCGAGCTGGGCGTCCCCGCCCGCTTCATCACCGGCTATCTGCCCGGCCAGCGAGACCCGGGGACGGGCATCTGGACCGTGGAGCAATCGGCCCTCCACAACTGGGTCGAGGCCTATTTCCCGGGACACGGCTGGGTCCGCTTCGACCCCACGCCCGGCCGGGTCGGCGAGGGCCAGACGCCGACCGACTTCCCCGAGGGCGAGGCGACACCCGAACCGCCGGCCGGGACGCCCGCACCGCCGGCCGGGACGCCCTTCGACGAGCCCACGCCCGAGCCCACGCTCGATACGGCCGTGATCCCGCCCGACGCTTCCGGCGGGGACGACCAGACGATCAGCTACGTCATCAGCGGTGGGGCCATCATGGCCCTGCTGCTGACGCTGCTGAGCGTGGTGCTGTTGTTCCGCCTCCGGCGGCTGCCCGGCGACGACGACGGGCTGGCCTACCGTGGGGTCGTCAGCCTGGCGACGCGCCTCGGCTACGGTCCCCATCCATCGCAGACCGAGTACGAGTACGCCGGCACCCTGTCGGAAGCCATCCCGACCGTGCGACACGAGCTCTACGTGGTCGCTGATGCGCGGGTGGAGACAGCCTATGGCCAGCGGCGGCTCGATGCGGCCCGCCGTGGATCGCTGCGACGGGCCTACGCCCGCATCCGGACCGCGCTGCTGCGTCTCTCGCTGCGGCGCAGACGCTAGCGCTCAGCGAGCCCGGGCGAGGGCGGTGATGTGCTCGTCGAGGTTGTGCGAGCGCAGGCGGACCATGCCCGCGGTGAGGTGGAGCACCGACACCGACGCCAGGGCCAGGGGGAAGGACCAGAAGCGCTCGATGCCGATGCCCAGCAGGTCGAGCATCAGCAGGCGCAGGACGCCGTCGTGAGCGACCACGATGGCCCAGGCCGGGCCGTCGCCGTCGCCGAACGTGCGCTCGTAGCCGAGCACCGGTTCGGCCGGGGCCTTGCCCGCGCCGGCGTCGGCGGTGGTGATCTCGTCACCACCGAGGATGGTCGCCCGTGCGGCACGGGCGCGAGTCAGCGCATCGCGCAGCGACTCCCCGCCGGGGGCGTGGTTGTTGAGCGGGTCCTGGCGCCAGGCCGCGAGCTCATTGGGCCAGCGCGCGCGGACCTCGTCATGGGTCAGGCCCTCCCACTGACCCTGCCCCAGCTCCATCAACGAGTCCAGGGGCAGCAGCGGGGCATCGGTCGCCCGGGCTTGGTGGATGGCCTGGGCGGTCTGGGCCGCCCGCAGCAGAGGCGAGTGCCAGATCGCCAGCGGCGGCTCGTCCGGCACCGGCACGGAGAGCACCCCTGCGGGCTCCGCCAGGCGCGCCCCGACCGCCGCTGCCTGCGCCCAGCCCACGTCGGACAGGGGCGGATCGCCGTGACCCTGGAAGCGCCCCTCGGCGATCCAGGCCGACTCGCCGTGGCGGACGAGCGCGAGCGTGGTCGGTCGCGTCACGCGGGCAGGTCGAGGTTGATGAGCCAGACGTCGAGCATGCCCTCGTAGGCGGCGATGCGCTCGGCGACCGGCTCGGGCACCGGCTCATCGAGGGCCAGGATCATGAAGGCGATCGAGCGCTTGTCGGAGCGGCCGAGGTGCATGTTGCTGATGTTGATGTCGGCCTTGCCCAGCGTGC
>JASFQX010000077.1:0-6705 GCA_050115215.1 Chloroflexota bacterium | reverse complement strand
CATCTGGCGAGCCTTGGCATAGAAGTAGCCCATCAGGGCGGTGCCGTGGTGCTGAGGGATGAAGCCGATGAGGACCTTGGGCAGCCGGTACTGGTAGGCGATGTCGATGCCGCTGGCCACGTGGCCGACGATCATCGCGGCCGATTCCTCCGGCGGCAGCTGGTCGTGGATGTTCTCGCCGCCGGCCTGGTTCTCGATGAAGACCACGGGGTCGTAGAGCTTGCCGATGTCGTGGTAGTAGGCCGCCACGCGGGTGACCAGGGCATCGGCCCCGATGGCCTCCGCAGCCTGCTCGGCGAGGTTGCCGACCATCAGCGAGTGGTGATACGTGCCCGGCGCCTCCAGCAGTAGCCGGCGTAGGAGCGGCTGGGTGGGGTTGGCCAGCTCGAGCAGCTGGTACGAGGTCGTGATGCCGAAGAGACTGCCGATGACGGCGAACGTGCCGGCCGCGAGGGCGGCGGCCCCGAAGGCGGACACGGCCGCGGCGGCCAGCAGCTGGACGAAGACCTCCAGGTCGTCGGCGCCGGTGATGATGGTGAATGCGACGATCACGGCCATGTTCGCGGCTGTGATCGCCGCACCCGCCTGCACGAACTGACTCAGCCGCTCGCCGCGGCCGATGACGATGGTGCCGACCAGGCCTCCGAGGAAGGTGTAGGCCGCAAGATCCATGGAGCCGGTGATGACGCCGGCCATGATGGCCACCATGGCCGTGACCAGGCTGGCCACGCCGGAGTCGAGCAGCACCGACAGCAGGAGGCCGACCGCGAAGGTCGGCACCAGGTACGGCGCTACCGTCGCATCGCCGGTGATGACGAGGAGGGCCGTGGCCGAGAGCAGCGCCAGGGCCAGCAGCAGCATCGCGTTGTTGCGGTGCCAGAGGCGCGAGCGGAAGCGCCACATCCAGGCCATGAGCGTGGTGACGACGGCGATCGACAGCAGCAGCCAGCCGAACACGACCAGCAGGTCCTCCGCCTCTGCCATGGCCCGCAGATCGCCGAAGGCGAGCACGAGGGTGAGGCCGGCCACGAGCAAGGCGGACAGCAGCCCCAGGCGGACTGCGTCTCGCTTGGTGAAGGCCAGGATCTGGCTCCCCCGGCGCGCCAGCATCTGTGGAACCTACTCCGCCGCCGCGGCCTTGGCCAGCTCCGCGTTCACGAGCGAGCTGACCAGCTTGCCGTCAGCCCGCCCCTTGACCCTGGGCATCAGCGCGCCCATGACGCGGCCCAGGTCCTTCGGCGAGCTGGCACCGGTGGCGGCGATGGCCTCGACCACGAGTGCGCGTACCTCGTCCTCGCCCATCTGCGCGGGCAGGTAGGGCGCGAGCACGTCGATCTCGGCCTGCTCCTTGTCGGCGAGATCGTCGCGACCGGCATCGCGGAAGGCTTCGATCGATTCGCGGCGCGTCTTGACCTGCCTGCTGAGCACCGCCAGCGCTTCCTCGTCGCTGAGAGGTTCGCGCTTGGCCTTGGCCGCGTTCTGGACGGCCGCGATGGCCAGGCGCAGGGTGTCGCGTCGCTGCGCGTCGCCATCACGCATGGCGGTCTTCATATCGGCCTGGAGCTGTTCGGTAAGGCTCACTGCGGACCTCCTCTCGTCGGGCAGGTGGAGGGGGCTCGGGGACCTTGGGTTTGGTCAGGGGCGGGCGTTACTCGCCGCGCGCCGCCTTCTTCCGCTTCGCTTCCTTGCGCTTTCGCTTGACGCTGGGCTTCTCGTAGTGCTCGCGTCGTCGTGCTTCGGCGAGGATGCCGCTCTGCTGGATCTTCTTGTTGAAGCGACGCAGGGCTGCCTCGAAGGTCTCGTTCTCACCGACTCGGACTTCAGCCAACTAGGTAATCACCTCCCGCTGGTCGGTATCGGGCCGCACTCGACCGTCGGGACCAGGACCGACGGGGGAGCCCCGCGCGAAACGAAGCCGCGCAAGCAGGCCGGCCGCGAGTGTAGATGAGCGCCCGAGGCCCGGTCAAACGCCCCGGTCGTACCATGCTCCCCGTCCGAGTCGCTTCCCACGACCCGCCGTGCATCCCCGACGGCCGGATTCGGGCCGTCCGGCTCTGCCGCAGGCGGGCAGATCGCGCGCACGGTGCGCACATGAGCGCGAACGGGAGCCAGACCACGCCGACCATCTTCCGCTCGGCTGAGGCCGAGCGGCACATCACGGAACTCTACGACGGACTGGTGGCCGACTGGCCCGTAGCCGTCGACGACGTCGACGTCGACTCGACCTGGGGCCGCGTCCACGTCCTGGCCTGGGGACCGGCGAAGGGCCCGCCTGTGCTCCTCTGCCATGCGGCCTCGATGGCCGCCACGTCATGGCTGCCCAATGCCGCGGCGCTGGCGGAGGCCGGCGTCCGCTGCCACGCGGTCGACTATCTCGGGGAGGCCAACAAGAGCCGCCTCGCCGACCGCGACCGGTACCCCAAGTCGGGCCCCGAGCTGGGCGAGCTGTACGCCTCCATCATGGACGCACTCGATATCGACCGCTGTCCAGTTGTCGGCGCCTCTGCCGGCGGCCACGTGGCCCTGCGCCTGACCCTCACGGCCCCCGAGCGAGTCGAGCGCCTGGTCCTGGCCGGGCCGATGGGCATTACACCGCTCAGCCCGGGCACGATGCTGCGCATGATGCTCGCGAGCGTCCTGCCGCGGCCGTTCGTGACGGAGCGCACGAGCCGATGGGCGCTAGGCACCGCGCCGAGCGTGACCGAGCGCTACGGCGGCTGGTTCGCGGCCGTGCTGGCAGCGGTGGCCTCGCCCCCGCGCGTGGCTCGTCCGGTCGCGCTCGACCAGGCCGAGCTCGCCCGCATCACGGTGCCCGTGCTGCTCATCCTGGGTTCACGCGACCCGCTCGTCGGTGATGCCGGGCGCGCGGCCCAGCGTGCGTCCGCGCTGCCGGACCTGTCAGTGGAGACGCTCGAGAGCAGCCACCTCGTGGCGGTCGAACAGGCGGACAGGGTCAACGAGCTGCTCGTCGACTTCCTCGGCCACGCACCGGCCGCGGCCCGCGCGGAGTGAGCCCATGGAGCTGAGGACGTGGCATCGCTGGCTCCTGCTGGCGGCCGCGATCGTGGTCGGCGCAGGCGGTGCGCTGGCGCTGCTGGCGCTGGCGGGCGTGCCGGCCGAACTGATGGACGTGCTCTACCTGCCGGGCGAACCCGACGTGGCAACCGCCGGCACGGTCTCGTTCGCCATCGGCGTCACCGGCGCCGTGATGGTCGGCTGGGGAGCCTCCATGCTCTACCTGTACCTGGACCCGAAGACGCTCGAGGCGCCGCGGGTGGCCCGCGCCTTCTTCGTCGGCACGGTGGCCTGGTTCCTGCTCGACAGCCTCGTCTCGCTGGCCCTCGGCGCGGTGGTCAACGCACTCGGCAACGTGCTCTTCCTGGGCCTGCTGCTGCCACCGCTAGCCGCCCTCTCCAGTCGGCGCGGATGATGTCGGTCACTGGTCAGCGAGGCGATCGACCACGGATGAGGGAGATACCCTGAGCGACGGCGAAGGCCACCACATCCAGTGAGACGAAGCCCAGCAGGATCCGCGCGCCTCGGACCGGATGGAGTGCCGCCGCGACCGCCAGCGCCACCGCGGCGAGGGCGTTCGCTGTCAGCACCTGCTTGATGCCGGTTCGCCAGTCGATGCGCGCACCCTGGCCGAACAGGGTCACCGCCCAACCCACCGTCGCCACGCCGGCCGCGGCCACCACCAGCGCGGGAACCCGCAGCAGGCCGCCCGCGTGCACGCGGAGGGCCACCAGCAGTGAGCCGACGATGAGGCAGTAGACCCCATCGAGCACCAGCGAAACCCGCGCCAGGCGTTCTCCTCCCATGGCGCCAGTGTACGGGCTGACACCACGGCTAGCGGTTCGGCTTCCAGTTCGCCGGTCCGCCAGGCCTGCTCGTCCCGCTGCTGGCCCTGATCGGCCGGCTCCTGGGCCGGTTCGCTGCCCGCCCGGCTGGGCGTCGACACGTCCGCGGGCACCGATCGATATCGGGGTCCATCGGTCAGTTCCCTGCGGGGCTGTGGCACCACTACACTCCGCGCATGACGGGATACCCTCACGCGTCGGAGTTCGACTCGCTGGTCAACATCCTCGATGCCGCCGCCGAGCGCTACCCCGCTGAGCGCGTGATGTACGGGCTCCGACTCGACTCGGGCATGACCATGGCCTGGTCGGCACAGGAGATGCGTCGGCGCTCCCTGCTGGCGGCGTGGCGCCTGCGGGCCGCCGGGCTGAACCCGGGCGACCGGTTGCTGACCTGGTCGCCCTCCACCCCCGCCCTGCCCGCGGTCTACTGGGGCGCGATGCGCGCCGGGCTGGTGCTGGTGCCGATCGACCTGCGCATGACCAGGCCGGTCATCGAGCGCATCGCCTCGCTCACCGAGGCGGGCACTATCGCCGTCGACGACGGCTACGACGCACCAGACCCGGAGGAGATCGGACTCAGGGGCCTGCGCTTCATGCGGCTATCCGAGCTCACGGCCGAGCCCGACCCGGACTGGCCCCAGGACTGGGAGTCCCAGGTCGCCGGCTGGGAGCAGCCGACACGCGACTCGCTCTTCGAGATCCACTTCACCTCCGGCACCACGGCCGCGCCCAAGGGCGTGTTGCTGACGCATGGCAACTTCCTGGTGTCGATCGGCATGTTCGCCAACCTCTTCCACCACCGGCACCTGCGGGCGGTCTCGATCCTGCCGCTCTCGCACCTGCTGGAGCAGATCTCCACCCTCTTCTACGGGACCATGCTGGGCGCGGAGGTCGTCTACGTCCGCTCACGCAACCCGCGCGTCATCTTCGAGGCCATGAAGGAGTTGCCGGCGACGGTCATGGTCGTGACGCCGCAGGTGCTCGAGCTCTTCTGGAGTGGCATCACCCGCGAGGTCAAGCGCCGCCGCCTCGAGTCGCTCGTCGAGCAGGCGCGGCGTGTCTCCCGGCACCTCCCCTACCGGCTGCGGCGGCTGCTCTTCCGCCCCCTGCATGCGCCGTACGGCGGCGCCCTGGAGCTGGTCATCTCGGCGGGCGCCCACCTGCCCCCCGAGCTGCAACGAGCCTGGGAGGATATCGGCGTCGTCGTGCTGCAGGGCTATGGCTCGACCGAGATCGGGTTTGCCGTGGCCAACGACGAGTGGCACCACCCGCTGGGTCTGGTCGGCCGAGTGCACGAAGGAACTGAGGTCCGGATCGATCCCGACACCAGCGAGATCCAAGTCCGCGGTGGCACGGTCTCGGCAGGCTACTGGCGAGACGAGGAGACCACGCGAGCCTCGCGCACCGAGGATGGCTGGTATCGGACCGGCGACACGGGGGAGTTCACGGCCGACGGCGACCTGCGCCTGTCGGGGCGGCTGAAGAACATGATCGTGCTGCCCAACGGGCTCAACGTCTTCCCCGAGGACATCGAGGCCGCGCTGGCCGACCATGGGCTGGCCCAGTCGGTCGTGCTGGAGACCGAGCCCGGCCGCATCGAGGCCGTGGTCCTGCCGCCAGGCTCGGTGCCGATCTTGCGTGCCGACCAGCAGGCGGCCAACGACCGCCAGCTGGACGATGCGTTGCGAGCCGAGATCGAGGCCATCGTCAAGGCCGCCAACGCCGACCTCTCGATCCATCAGCGGATCGCGGGCTGGCGGCTGTGGCCCGAGCGGGACTTCCCCCGCACGCACACCCTGAAGATCAAGCGCAACCGCGTGCGCGAGTGGGCGGGCTCCGGCGTGGCTCTGCAGGTGCACGAGTCCGAGGAGGTTGGCCCTTCATAACGCGTGGTCCGCTGACGGGTGCGGACGATCGGGCGCGGTCCGGTCTGCATCGGGGAGCCCTCCTCTGGGTCGGCTGTCCTACAACGCCAACCTCGCTGGCGACGGGCTCCTCGGTGTCACCAGTGTCAGGAGAGAGCGGAACTCGTCGCAGCGTCTCAGCGCGGTGACCAGTGGACCGTCGAATGGCGCGAAGGTCTCAGAACTGGGCGGTTCCCCAGTCGCCCGTCCCATGTGGGCATCCATGCGACCAGCGAGACGCCCATCACATCGGCTTCGGCGGTCGACTGGACGCCTGGGCGAGACGCTCGTCGTTGGCGGGCGAGGTTCGGACAGCACGCCTTCGGCGGTCCACTCTGGCACCGGCGGCAGCGCCGGCGACACGGCTGGTGCGCAGGGCGACGAGCCCGCGGCCTCGCTGCTGCGTGCGCGCCAGCCGTGCCAGGTGTGCGCGGGGCGGCGAAGCCCGCGGCCTCGCTGCTGCCGCGTCCGCGTGTCGGACGTGCAGGTGTGCGCGGGGCGGCGAAGCCCGCGGCCTCGCTGCTGCCGCGTCCGCGTGTCGGACGTGCAGGTGTGTGCGGGGCGGCGGCACCTTCGGCGCCGCGGCGCGATGTCCGCTACTTGCTGACCTCGACCGGACTGCCTACCCTGCCCAGGGCCTCGAAGACCGCCTCGGCCCGCTCGGGATCGTCGGAGCGGCGCTGCGACCAGGTCGTGAAGACGATGGTGTCAGCCAGCACGCTCACCGAGAACTGCGTGTCCGCCACGTAGTTGGTCTGCCCGAAGCCCGAGCCCACGTAGTCGGCAAGCTCATCGGCGAGACGAATGGCCTCCCCGCTGGACGCCGCCTCGTAGACGATGACGTAGCCATCATCGGGATCCGCCAGCACGACCCGGCGGACCACGCGCGGCACCTGCAGCAGCGCCTCGGGTTCCGAGGGACGGTAGGCACCAGCCGGCGC
>JASFQX010000076.1:0-6727 GCA_050115215.1 Chloroflexota bacterium | reverse complement strand
CCAGTTCGCGTCGGACCTGGACAAGGCCACCCGCGACCAGCTGAACCGTGGCGAGCGCATCTCGGAGGTCATCAAGCAGCCGCAGTTCGACCCGCTGCCCGTCGAGCGCCAGGTGGCCATCCTGTGGGTCGTCACCAACGGCTATCTCGACGATATCGAGACGTCCCGGGTGCGCGACTTCGAGGAGGGCTTCTACCGCTATCTCGACACCGAGCAGCGCGAGCTCACGGGCCAGCTGGCGGAGGGCGCCTGGGACGACGACATCATCGCCTCCCTGCGCACCGCGACCGACAACTTCAAGCAGACCTTCACCGCCTAGGGGGACCGTGCCCAGTCAGCGCGAGATCCGGCGCCGCATCGGATCTGTCGGGAACATCAAGCAGATCACCCGCGCCATGCAGTTCGTGGCCGCCTCCAAGCTCCGTCGAGCGCAGGATGCCACGCTCGCGTCACGGCCCTACAGCGACAAGCTGGACGAGGTCCTGGCCGACGTGGCGGCCGTGGTCGACCCGGAGGCGCACCCGCTGCTGGCCGAGGAGCGCGAGGGCAAGCGCCTGATCGTGCTCTTCACCAGCGACCGCGGCATGGCCGGCTCGCTCAACACCAACACCATCCGCTTCGCGGCCCAGCAGATCGCCGGATCCACCGACGAGCTGGAGGTGGTGACCGTGGGCCGCAAGGGCACGGCCGCCATGCGGCGTGCGCAGGTGCCCCTGGCGGCGTCCTTCGACGGCTTCGGCGACAAGCCGGCCTTCACCGACGTCCTGCCCCTGGCCCGGCTCGTCAGCGACGACTTCCTGGCAGGCGCCTACAGCCGCGTGCACCTGCTCTACCCGGCCTTCGTCTCGACGCTGGTCCAGCGCCCCGAGATGAAGCGGCTGCTGCCCGTCAAGGCCAATCCCTACACCTTCTCGGTCGTTCCCGGCCGTCAGTTCATCTTCGAGCCCAACCCTTTCCGGGTCCTTGAGCAGCTCATGCCGCGCTACGTGGCCACGCGCCTGTTCCAGGCCGTGCTCGAGCTGACGGCCAGCGAGCAGTCCGCGCGCATGGTGGCCATGCGCAACGCCACGGACAACGCCCAGGAGCTCATCGACGACCTGACCCTCACCTACAACAAGGTGCGCCAGTCGAACATCACGCGCGAGATGATCGAGATCGCGACCGGCGCCAGCAACACCTAGCACCACGGAGGTACCAGCCCAGATGGCGGCAACGACCACCCCTACCAAGCCCGAGCAGACCGCAGGTACGGTCGGGCGCGTCATCGCCATCACCGGGCCGGTGGTCGACGTCGAGTTTCCGGCGGGCCAGCTGCCGGCGATCTTCAACGCGCTCGAGATCGCGGCCCCCGACGGTGGCTCGGTCACCTGCGAGGTCCAGCAGCACCTGGGCAACAACTGGGTGCGCACCGTGGCCATGACCTCCACCGACGGCCTGGCCCGGGGCATCGAAGCCGTGGACACCGGCGGGCCCATCAGCGTGCCCGTCGGTCCCGAGACGCTGGGGCGCGTCTTCAACGTGCTCGGCGAGCCCATCGACGGCAAGGGCGGGGTCAAGACCGAGACCACCTATCCCATCCACCAGAAGCCACCGGCCTTCGAGGATCAGGCCACGGCCACCGAGGTCTTCGAGACCGGCATCAAGGTCATCGACCTCATCGCCCCCTTCGCCAAGGGCGGCAAGATCGGCGTCTTCGGCGGCGCCGGCGTAGGCAAGACCGTCATCATCCAGGAGCTCATCCGCAACGTCGCTCAGGAGCACGGCGGCTACTCCGTCTTCGCCGGTGTCGGCGAGCGCTCGCGCGAGGGCAACGACCTCATCGCCGAGATGACCGAATCGGGCGTCATCGAGAAGACCGTCTTCAGCTTCGGCCAGATGAACGAGCCGCCCGGCGCCCGCCTTCGCGTCGCCCTCACCGGCCTGACCATGGCCGAGTACTTCCGTGACGAGGGCCGTGATGTGCTCCTCTTCGTGGACAACATCTTCCGCTTCACCCAGGCCGGCTCGGAGGTGTCTGCGCTGCTTGGACGGATGCCCTCGGCGGTGGGCTACCAGCCCAACCTGGCGACCGAGATGGCGGCGCTCCAGGAGCGCATCACGTCCACCAAGACCGGTTCCATCACCTCGCTGCAGGCCATCTACGTGCCGGCCGACGACTACACCGACCCGGCGCCGGCCACGACATTCGGCCACCTCGACTCGACCATCCGCCTCGAGCGCTACCTGACCGAGCTGGGCATCTACCCGGCGGTCGACCCGCTGACGTCCACCTCGCGTGTGCTCGACCCGCTCGTCGTGGGCCAGGAGCACTACGAGGTCGCCCGCGAGGTCCAGCGCGTGCTCCAGCGTTATCGCGACCTGCAGGACATCATCGCCATCCTCGGCATCGACGAGCTGTCCGAGGAGGACAAGGCCCTGGTGGCTCGGGCTCGCCGCCTGCAGCGCTTCATGAGCCAGCCCTTCTTCGTGGCTGCGGTCTTCACCGGTCGCGAGGGCGAGTACGTGCCCATCAAGGACACCGTGTCCTCGTTCAGGGACATCCTCGAGGGCAAGGCCGACGAGCTGCCGGAGCAGGCCTTCTTCCTCGCCGGCACCCTCGACCAGGTCCGCGAGAACGCGGCCAAGCTGGACCGCTGACGGGCGGGATACGAGTGAGCCGTCGATCGGCAGGGGAGGAGGACTAGGCCATGCCGCTGCAGCTGGAGATCGTCACCCCCGAACGCGAGGCCTACTCGGACATGGTCGACGCTGTCTATTGCCCCGGCATCGAGGGCGAGTTCGGCGTGCTGCCGCACCATGCACCACTGCTCTCGATGCTGGGCGTGGGCGAGCTCCGCATCCGCAAGGGTGGCGAAGAGGAGTACTTCGCCATCGCCGGGGGCTTCGTGCAGGTCTGGCCCGACCGGGTCGTGGTCATGGCTGAGCTGGCCGATCTCGCCGCTGAGATCGATCTCGAAGCTGCGGAGGAAGCACGCAACGAGGCCGAGCGGGCCATCGCCGCCGGCTTCGACGAGCCGGCCGATCTGGCCCGCGCGCGCGCAGCGATGGAGCGAGCCCTCCTGCGCATCCGCGTGGCCGAGCGTCGCCATCGTGAGGGCCCGCGTCAGCGGCGATAGCCCAGATGGCCGAGACTAGGCCCTGATGGCAGCCACTCGGCCGTTCCACTGGGAGTACGAAGCTCCGCTCATCCCCGATGAGACCATCCGCATCGAGGGCGGCCGGCCCCTGCGCGGCGACGTCCCCATCAGCGGGTCCAAGAACGCCGCCCTCAAGCTTCTGGCCGCGGCCACCCTCACGGGGGAACGCTGCCGCTTCACCAACGTCCCCGAGATCGCCGACGTCGCGCTCATGGCCGAGGTGCTCAGCGACCTCGGGGTGGTCGTGGACCACCCCGAGCCCAACGTCTACGAGGTCAGCGCCGGCGATGTGGACTGGCTCTTCGTGCCGCTCGAGGCCGCGGCCAAGATGCGCGCCAGCTTCATCCTGCTGGGACCGTTGCTGGCGCGTTTCGGGCGGGTCATCATCAGCAACCCGGGCGGCGACCGCATCGGCCGACGTCCGGTCGATCTGCACGTCGAGGCCATGCAGGCGCTGGGGGCGACCATCGACTACCGCAACGGCTACTACTTCGCCCAGGCGCCGGGCCGACTGCGGGGTGGCGACGTGGTCTTCCCGCACGTGACCGTCATGGGCACCGAGAACGCCATGCTCGCGGCCACGCTGGCCGATGGCCACACGACCATCCGCCCTGCCGCGCAGGAGCCCGAGATCGACGACCTCATCAGCCTGCTCCAGGACATGGGGGCAGAGGTGGAGCGCACCGCGCCGGACGTCATCGAGATCGAGGGCAAGCGACGCCTGCGCGGCGCAACTCACGAGACCATCGCCGATCGCATCGAGGCCGGCACGTTCGCCGTGGCCGCTGCCGTCACCGGCGGGGAGGTGACGCTTCGGGGTGCCCCCGGCGAGCACATCGGCGCCTTTCTCGACGTGATCGACGAGGTGGGCGTAGAGGTCAGCGGCGCCGGCGACCACATCACGGTCCGCGGCGCGGAGCCCGGCAGCGGTGCCTACACCGCCACTGACATCGAGACCGGCGCCTACCCTGGCCTGGCCACCGACCTGCAGCCGCCCACGGGCGTCCTGCTGACCCAGGCCAGCGGCCGCAGCCTGGTCCACGAGACCATCTACGAGGACCGGCTCGAATGGCTCACCGACCTCGGCCGCATGGGCGCACGGGCCGAGATCCAGGACGCTCATCACGCGGTCATCGCCGGCCCGGTGCGCCTGCAGGGCGCAGAGGTGGAGGTCAGCGACCTGCGTGCCGGCGCCTCGCTGATCCTGGGCGCGCTGGCCGCCGAAGGCCCGTCACTCATCCATGGCATGTACCACGTCCGGCGCGGCTACGAAGGCATCGAGGGCAAGCTGCTCGACCTGGGTGCCGGCATCGAGCAGGAGCCGTAGGCCAGGCCCGCCGCCATGAAGATCGGCATCGACCTGGGCACCGCCAACGTGCTCGTCTACGTCAAGGGCAAGGGCATCGTCATCCGCGAGCCGTCGGTGGTTGCCATCAGCGAGAGCAACCACATCGTGGCTGTGGGAGAAGAGGCGCGTGAGATGATCGGGCGCACGCCCGACAACATCAGCGCCATCCGTCCCATGAAGGACGGCGTCATCGCGGACTACGTCATCACCGAGGCCATGCTGCGCTATTTCATCCGCAAGGCTGGCCGCACCTTCACCAAGCCCGATGTGATGGTCTGCGTGCCCTCCGGCGTGACGAGCGTGGAGAAGCGTGCTGTGCGCGACGCCGCGCTCAAGGCCGGTGCCCGTGAGGCCTACCTCATCGAGGAGCCCCTGGCCGCTGCCATCGGGGCCAACGTGCCCATCAGCGGTGCCTCGGGCAACATGGTCATCGACATCGGCGGCGGCACCAGCGAGATCGCCGTGGTGGCGCTGGGCGGGTTGGTGGTGAGCCGTTCCCTGCGCGTCGGCGGCAACCGCTTCGACGAGGCCATCGCCGGCTACATCCGGCGCAAGTACAACCTGATGATCGGCGAACGCACGGCCGAGGAGGTGAAGATCGCCATCGGCACGGCTCTGCCGCTGGAGCGCGAGCTGACCTTCGATGTGCGGGGCCGGGACCTCATCGCGGGCCTGCCGCGGACCATCCCGCTCACCAGCTCCGAGGTCATGGAGTCGATGGAGAAGCCGCTGCAGCAGGTCGTCACGGCCGTGCGGGCCGTGCTGGAAGAGACCCCGCCGGAGCTGGCCAGCGACATCATCGACAAGGGTATGGTCATGACCGGGGGTGGCGCGCTGCTGCGCAACATGGACCGCCTGCTCACGCAGGTCACCGGCGTGCCCTGCCATGTGGCCGAGAACGCACTCAACTGCGTGGCCCTCGGGACCGGCCTGGCCATCGAGCACTTCGACTTCTTCAAGGGCTCACTGGTCCAGCGCATCTAGCCATGACCATCAACCCTGGTTCGCGCCGTTCCTTCGCCGACCTGCACACGCACAGCGCCGCCTCCTTCGACTCGCTGGCCGACCCTATCGCGATGATGGCCAAGGCCGTGCGCCTGGGCCTGACCCACCTGGCGATCACCGACCACGAGCGTATCGACGGCGCACAGGCGGCTGCGACCATGGCGCCGCCCGGCCTGCAGGTCATCGTGGGCGAGGAGATCCGCACCGCGGACGGCGACATCCTGGGCCTGTTCCTGCGCGAGGCGGTGCCCCCGGGCCTCTCGGCGACCGAGACTGCGGCCGCCATCCGATCGCAGGGCGGCCTCGTCGGTCTGCCCCATCCCTTCGACTCCTTCCGCTCGTCCGGCGGCAGCCAGGCTGGCGAGGCCGAGCGGAAGCTGGAGGAGCTGGCGGCTATCGTTGACTACGTGGAGACGCACAACGCCCGCGCCTATCGGGACGCCAATCCGCTGGCGGCGGCATTCGCCCAGCGCCACGGACTGCCCGGCGTGGCCTCATCCGATGCCCATAGCGTGATCGAGCTGGGTGTCGCCACGACGGCGCTGCCGGGGCCCTTCAGCACCGCCGATGAGCTGCGGGCACTGTTGCCGCGCGCCGAGATCGTGCCCGGCCGAGCGTCCTACTACGTGCGTCTGTGGACCCCGCTGGCCAAGCTCGTCAATCGCCTCCAGGGCAACCAGCGCATCCGGCCCGGCCGGCCGAACGAGGACAGGGCATGAGCGACGAGACCGCAGGCCCTGACAAGCAGGAGGCTGTCAGCGACCGCACCGAGCGCTTCGTGCTGGCCCTCGACGAGGTCCCGCAGGTGGGTGACGCCGTCAAGGACGACCCGCTGGTCCAGAGCGACATCACCGAGGGCGCCGTCCCGCTCACCGAGCGCCTGCGCGACCGGCGGACGCAGGCCTCCATCATCGTGCCAGTCATCGTCCTGCTGCTCTTCGCCATGGCCCTGCCGGGCTTCGAGCTGGAGACGCTGGTCAGCTACGTCCTCAGCGCCGATCCCTGGTGGCTGGTCGCGGCCTTCGTCATCTACTACCTCGGCTTCCCCCTGCGCGGAGTCCGCTGGTCGCTCCTGCTCAGTGGCATCGGCGCCAAGGTCAGCGTCCGTGACTCGACCGAGATCGTCTTCGTCAGCTGGCTGGTCAACAGCGTCGTGCCGGCCAAGCTGGGCGAGGTCTATCGCGCCTGGCTGCTGAAGGTCAACTTCCCGGTCTCGCTCTCGGCGACCTTCGGCACC
>JASFQX010000075.1:0-6745 GCA_050115215.1 Chloroflexota bacterium | reverse complement strand
CGGGGCCGTCGGGCCTGCGTGTCGGGCAGGCCTGTCTGTCGGCTCCGGATCGGACGCGGGCGGCAGCGTGGCCGGCGGGGCCGCCTGTGTGGCCGCTTGCACCAGCTGACACAGTCAGACGACCGCGGTGCCGGCCCCGTCGCTCCTGGTCGTGGGGTGCAACACGGCGTCGGTCCGTTGCAGGCCAGGCAAGGTTCCGGCGGACAGAGGGCTCGCCATGTCGTTCTCGGTCATCTGGCGCAAACCAGGTGGAGGGCGCGCCGCGGTCCCCGAGGCGTCCCCAGGCACGGCCGCTGCATGACTGAGCGCTGGGAGATCGCCCGTCTCGCCGGCACGGACAGGCAGTCCGCGGCACCGCTCCGCAATCTGGGCACAGTCGTTCGCAAGCAGGAGCAAGCGCTCACCGCGGATGCTGGCCGATGGTAGCCCGGCAGCCACCACACGAAGGAGGACACGATGTCCGCGAACAGCTACCAGCTCGATCCGATCGGCGTCGTGAGCGCCGGCGACGACGGCTTCGCCATCGAGATCGACCTGCCCTTCCGCGACGCCCTCAGCGGGCTCGAGGGCTTCAGCCACCTCAACGTGCTCTTCTGGTGCCACCTGCTCGACGCGGCCGAGTACCGAGCCGTGACGGTGTCCGAGCGGCCCTACCGCGATGGTCCCGAGCGTCTGGGCATCTTCGCCACCCGCTCACCGGTGCGGCCGAACCCCATCGCACTCTCGCCGGTGCCGGTGCTGTCGATCGATGTCGAGACCGGCATCGTGCGCATCCCCTACATCGATGCCGAGCCCGGCAGTCCCGTGATCGACATCAAGCCGTACCACCCGGCCGTGGACCGCATCCGCGAGGTGAGCGTGCCCGAGTGGTGCGCGGCCTGGCCGGAGTGGCTGGAGGATTCGATGACGTTCGACTGGGGCGCGGTCTTCGAGAACGCGCGCTGAGCTCGCGCCTGCTCAGTAGCGCCGCAGTGGTCGGACGGGCATGCCGATGTCGACCACTTCGGCTCCTTCCTTCTGAGCCGTGCGACCGACGATGAAGCGCTCGAAGGGCAGTCGGTCGTCCGGCTCGTAGCCGCTGTCGGGCATCCAGCCGGCGGCCATGGCGTACCAGGCCTCGGGGTAGTCGGTGACCCCGAGCTCGAAGCGACCGATCGCGACCGGACCGGCGGGCAGGGCCATGCGGCCGATATCACCCTCGGCCGGCGTCTCCGCCGGCACCGGCAGGCACACCGTGAGGCGCAGCCGGTCGTCATCGGTGAGGCTGGGATCGTCGTGGTAGACGTTGAACAGCGGCGTACCCCGCTCCACGAAGCCCCTCGGCTCGGCCCAGGTCATCAGGCGCGTGTAGAGCTCGGTGAAGACCTCGGCCAGGCCCTGGTAGCGCCCGGTGTAGCGCACGTAGGCCACCTCGGTGTGCTCGAGCCGCTCGAGGTGCACCACGACCGTGCCGAGCGAGCCGGCCGCGACGTCCCACACGGCCCGGCCGGTCTCCACCGAGAGACGCGTGCCTGTCACGCCGAACCGGCCACGCTGGGCCAGCTCGTCGGGCGTGGGGTCAGCCGATGGATCGCGTGACTGGCGCTCGTGCCGTCGGTGCTCTCCGGCCCGCCACCCGGTGGGGGTCGTGGCGTAGGCCTCCCGAAAGGCACGGCTGAAGGCGGAGGCGCTGGCGAAGCCGCACTCCAGCGCGATGTCGGTGACCGGCCTGTCGGGCTGGGCCACGAGTCGACTGGCTGCGTGCTCCAGGCGCACGCGGGCGATGAACCCACCAAGGGTCTCGCCGGTCATGGCGCTGAAGACCCGGTGGAAGTGGTACGGCGAGAAGTGCGCGACCTGGGCCAAGCCCTCGACCGTAAGCTCGTCGCCGAGGTGCGCCTCGATGTGGTCGATGACCGCGTTCACCCGTCCCTCGTAGATCGGGCGATTCGACGCTGATGCCACGCTCGCAGCATAGGCCGGGGAGCCGCCGGCGTCTTGTCGCCGCCTCGGCCGGAGCGCTCGTCATCGACGGCCCCGCGGCTGCGGTCGGGTGGGATCTCGGCGCGGCCCTGGTCCAGCGCGGGTCCGGGTCCGTCAGGACGGACGCTCGACCCCCGCGGTCGCCCGCCGTCCGAAGACGACGGCGGCCAGCAGCGTCGTCAGCGGCATGGCCAGGATGATGCCGATGCTGCCGACCAGCGTGCGCACGACCTCCAGGGCCAGGATCTCCCGGTTCAGCGTGAGCAGCGTCGGTTCCGCGACCACGATGATGAAGATGAGCGCGGGCAGGCTGGCGCCGACGTAGGCCATGAAGAGCGTGTTGGTGGTGGCCGCGATGTGCGAACGCCCGACACGCGTTGCGCGACGCCATAGCGTGCGGGCCGAGGCCGCGGTCCTGGCCGCGAACTCCTCGACCGTGGCCGCCTGCGTGACCGTGACGTCGTCGAGGACGCCGACCGCACCGAGGATGATGGCCGCCAGCAGCACACCTCCCCCATCGAGGCGCTGGCCCGAGGGGAAGACGACGTAGACCAGCTCACCTACCGCCGTGGGGGTGAAGTCTGCGGCCCCGCTGAAGAGGGTCGCGATCACGGCCGTGATAGCGAGGCCGCCCAGCGTACCGGCGATGGCGACGGCGCTGACCCGCGTGAGGCCTTCGGTCAGCAGGACGGTCGCGACCGTCACCAGCGAGGCCAGGGCGATGGCGAGCGGTACCGGCGCCCAGCCGTCGAGGATGAGCGGGATGAACAGCTTGGCCACGAGGAGGATGGTGAGACCCAGCGCCACCAGGGCGCGGAGGCCCTGCCAGCCGCCGACGAGGATCATCACGGCTGCGAAGACGAGCACGAGGATCCCGAGCAAGGGGAGGCGGTAGGGCTCGTTGACGGTCACCAGCTCGGAGCCGTCGAAGTCCTCCGAGATGGTGATGACGACCTCGGCGCCGGGCTCGAAGTCGGCCGGCACCGCCTCGGTCGTCTGCAGCGCGACGAAGGCCCGCACCGCCTCGCCGACGCGTGGCCCCTCCGCGATCTCGACCACGATCTCGCCGTAGCCGCTGAACTCGTCGTCGGGATCGGGCGGCGGCGGGGCCGGATCGACCACGACCGCCCGCCAGGCCTCGCGCGGCTGCAGGCCGGCGTCGACCGATTCGGTCTCGATGTCGGGCATGAACCAGAGCAGGGCCATGGCCACGACCGCCAGCAGGAGCGGCACGAGGCGTGATCGGCCGAACTGCTCGTTCACGCGCGCAGCATAGGCGCCCTACCCTGTGGCCGTGGCGATCCAGCGTGGCCGCGCCTACGTCGGCACCAGCGGCTTCTCGTACCCGGCCTGGGTGCCGAGGTTCTACGCTCCCGGGCCAGCCAGCCGCAAGCTGCTCGAGGCCTACGCCCGGCGGCTCTCCGCGGTCGAGCTCCATAACACCTTCTACCGGCGGCCCGCGCCCGAGCAGGTGGCCAAATGGCTGCGCGAGACCCCGGCCGGCTTCCGCTTCTGCCCCAAGGCCCAGCGCGGCACGGCCTGGCGCGCCTGGTCGGCCGACGACCCGTCCGAATCGTTCGCCTGGCTAAGGGAGTCCCTCGGCGTCTTCGGGGACCGGCTGGGCTGCGTGCTCCTGTCGGCGCGCGGCTCGATGGAGCGCGACGAGGCGGCGCTGGCGCGCGTGCTGACGGCGTGGCCGCGGTCGATGCCGCTGGCGCTGGAGCTGCCGCACGCCAGCTGGCACTCGACCCGCGTGCAGGCCCGCATCGGCGACGCCGGTGCGGCCATGGTCGCGACCGACTGGGACGATCGCGACGAGCCGGCTCTCGAGGGCGGGGGTGCGTTCATCTATCTGCGGCTCCGGCGTGCCCGCTACGGGCCCGACCAGCTGGACCGCTGGGCGGCTCGCCTGGACCCGCTCCTCGCCGGCGGCAGCGACGTCTTCGTCTTCTTCCGCCACGACGAGGATGGCCTGATGGCGCTGCAGGCGGAAGCGCTCCTTGGGCGACTCGGGGGCGTCACCGGATCGTGAGCTCTCAGGCGTAGGATTGAGCCTGAACGGACGACCGATCAACAGATGCCTGGCACACGAAGGAGAACCACATGAACGCAGCCGATGCGACCGTCACGCAGGCCCTCCAGTCCTCGCTCGTCGAGCTCATCGACCTCTCACTGCTGGGCAAGCAGGCCCACTGGAACGTGGTCGGTCCGCAGTTCCGCTCGGTCCATCTCGAGCTGGACGAGATCGTCGACCTCACCCGTCTCTCGTCCGACCGCGTGGCTGAGCGCCTGGCCACCATCGGCGTGGCCCCGGACGGCCGCGCCGAGACCGTCAGCACCACCAGCGAGCTGCAGCCGTTCCCCGATGGCTTCGTGCCCACGACCGACATCGTCCAGCGCATGACGCAGGCCATGGACACGGTGTCGGTACGCATGAAGGAGCGGATCCTGGCCGTCGGCGACAAGGACCCCGTGAGCCAGGACATCCTCATCAGCACCACCGACGAGCTCGAGAAGGCCGCCTGGATGCTGCGCTCGCAGCTGACGATGTAGCCGCCGCTCCCCACAAGGACCCGCCGAACGCACCTGGACGGCGTCGAGCCACGGTCGGCGCCGTTCTCGATCCCGCGGCTCTCAGGCCGACACCATCTGCACCAGGAACCCGATCGCGGCCCCGCCCAGCAGCAGCGGGACCGGCCCGAGGCGGCCCCAGATAGGCGCAGACGGGGCCACCATGCCCAGCGCCACCGCCACCAGGTCGACGCTCCCCTCGGGCAGGAACGCGTCCCGGGCGCACCGGGGGCGGGGTGACGGGGCCGATTACGCGCTGATGCTAGAGGGCACCGCGATCGGTGATGAGCACCGTGGCCACGAGCACGATCGGTGTCACCGCCCAGCCGACCGCGGATCGGGGGCGGCCAGGTGAGCGCCGCGGGCCGATGACGTAGGTGGCCACGAGCCAGATGGGCCACCACAGCAGCGCCACCAGCCAGAGCACGAGCACGAGCGTGGCCTGGCCATCATCGAGCGGCCCGCCCGTCAGCAGGATCACGGTGGCGGCGGCGGCCACGAGCACGGGCAGGTGCGGGAGCAGCTCACGGAGCAGGTGCCGCAGGTGCGCCGTGGTCATCGTCCTCGAGCATGCCATCGGTCTCGCTTCCCTGCCCGACCCGGCTTGACAGCCCCCCGGCTGGTGCTAGGCTGAGCACATATGAGCACATGGCTGCACAGATGAGCATGGACGTCGCGGTCCCGCCCGACTCCCTCTCGAGCGAGACCCGCCTGATGCTGCGTGCGGCGCAGCTCTACTACCACGGGGACCTGACCCAGGACGCCATCGGCAAGCGCCTGGGCGTGAGCCGCTTCAAGGTCGGCCGGCTGCTGGACCGAGCGCTGCGGGAGCAGGCGGTGCGCATCGAGATCGTCCATCCGGCGGCCCGGCTGGTGGCCCTGGAGGACGCGCTCGTACGGCGTTTCGGACTGGCTGACGCGGTGGTCGTGGACGTGCCCACCAGCGGCGACCAGGCCGCTGACGAGCAGCTGGCACGCGAGCGCGTGGCCGAAGCCGCGGCTGAGCAGCTCGCCGCCATGGCCCCCACCGGCGTCATCGGCGTGTCCTGGGGGCGGACCATGCTGGAGCTGGCCGCGCGCCTGCAGCCCGGCTGGACCCGGGCCGAGCAGATCGTGCAGCTCAACGGCGCCATCAGCCGCTCGGCCCGGCCCACGCGCTACCAGGAGGTGGTCGAGCGCTTCGGTGCCACCACCGGCGCCGCTATCCAGCTCCTGCCGGCGCCGGCCATCGTGGGCACCTCGGAGTTGCGCCATGCGCTGGAGGCCGACGCCTCCGTGGCGGCCCCGCTCGAAGCCGCCCGCCGGGCCACCTCGGCCGTCTTCGGCATGGGCATCATGGGGCCCGACAGCATCCACGTGGCCTCGGGCTACCTCGATGCGGGCGACCTGCGCCGCCTGGGCCGGGCCGGCGCCGTGGGCGACGTGCTCGGCCGCTTCCTCACCATCGAAGGCGAGATCGCCCTGCCCTCGCTCGACGCGCGTACCGTGGGCCTGCCCCTGACCGAGCTCTGCGGCAAGCGCACGCTCGGCCTCGCCGCCGGCCCGGGCCGAGGTCCCATCGCGCTGGGCGCACTGCGCGCCGCCTGCATCCGGACCTTCGTGACCGACGAGGCCACCGCTGAATGGGTGCTGGCCCATGACTGAGCCACGCACACCCTCGGCCGATGAGGTCCGGGCCCTGGTCCGGCGCATCGTGGACCAGACCATCGAGGTGGGCACGGCCGCGGCCCCAGCCGACGACCGCGTCCCGGTGGCCATCGCCGGCGACCACGGCGGATGGCGCCTGAAGGACGCCATCGGCGCCTGGCTCAGCGAGCGTGGCTATGCCGTCCGCGACTGCGGCACCGGCTCCGACGAGGCAGTCGACTACCCCGACTACGCCCTGGCCGTGGCCCAGCTGGTGGCCGACGGCTCGTGTCGCTGGGGCATCGTCGTCGACGGTGCCGGCATCGGCTCGGCCATGGCCGCCAACAAGGTGCCCGGCGTGCGCGCCGCCAACTGCCACGATATCTCCTCTGCGCGCAACAGCCGGGAGCACAACTACGCCAACGTGCTGACGCTGGGTGCCGGCTTCCTGGGCACGGCCCTGGCGCTCCAGATCGTCGAGACCTGGCTGGACACCGACTGGGGGGCCGAACGCCACGGTCGCCGGGTCGAGAAGATCAGCGCGATCGAACGCTCCTACACCGGCAGCCTCGGGGGAAAGGACCGA
>JASFQX010000074.1:0-6769 GCA_050115215.1 Chloroflexota bacterium | reverse complement strand
GCCGCAGCCACGGCTGGGCATCGTGGACGAGGCCGGCTCGCAGGTGGCGGTCGAGATGGCCGCGGTCGAGGGCATCGAGACGCGCCTCGTCGCCGACGAGGAGACGCTCACCCGGCTGGTGGGTGACAACGACCTCGACGCCGGCCTGGTCCTGCCGGCCGGCTTCGACGAGCAGGTGCAGGCCGGCGAGCAGCCGCTGCTCGAGTTCTTCGTGGGCGGCGAGTCGCTGGCCTCCAACCGGCTCATCCTGGCAGTCACGACCCTCGATGCCGTGCGCGCCGTGGAAGGCGCCACCCCGCCGGTCGACGTGGTGGTGGTGGCCACCGGCGACCCGGTGCTGCCCATGTCCAGCCGCATGATGCCCCTGCTGGTGCTCTTCGCCCTGCTCATCGCGGGTGTGTTCGTGCCGGCCTTCTCGATCGTGCAGGAACGCGAGAGCGGCACCATGACGGCGCTGCTGGTCTCGCCCGCGCGGGGCGTGGACGTGCTCGCGGCCAAGGCCGTGATGGGCCTGGTGCTGGCCTTTCTGATGACGCTGGTCACGCTCTGGCTCAACGACGCCCTCGGTACCCAGCCCGCGGCGCTGCTGTTGAGCGTGCTCGTGGGCGCGCTCATGCTGGCCGAGATCGGGCTGCTCTTCGGCAGCGGCGCGAAGGACTCCAAGACGCTCTTCGCGCTCATGAAGTCGGTCAACATCCTCCTATTCGCGCCGGTCATCTTCTACATCTTCCCCGACTGGCCGCAGTGGATCGCCCAGATCTTCCCGACCTACTGGATCATCAACCCCATCTTCGAGGTGGCGGTCCAGGACGCCGGGGTGGCCGACGTCATCGGCCAGCTGGCGGTGGCGCTGGTGATCTGCATCGTGCTGGTGCCATTCGTGGTGCTGCTCTCGCGGCGCATGACGCAGCAGGTCGTGGCCGCGGCCTGAGCGAACCATGGGGCCCATCGGCGGGGAGGCGGTCGAGCTCCGCTTCTTCGCCGAGCTCCGCGACCTGCTGCCACGGGCCCATCGCAGCGGCCGCATCTGCCACCCGCACATCCCGACGCAGAGCGTGAAGGACCTCATCGAGTCCTACGGGGTGCCCCACACCGAGGTGGACGTGATCATCGCCGAGGGCGTCTCTGTCGGGTTCGACTACCGGCCTCGCGCTGGTGACCACGTCGGCGTCTACCCGGTCTTCGAATCGTTCGATATCAGCCCGCTGCTGCGGCTGCGGCCGGCGCCGCTCCGGCAGACCCGGTTCGTGCTCGACGGCCACCTGGGCACCCTCGCTCGGCGCCTGCGGCTGCTGGGCTTCGATTGCCGCTACGCGCGAGCGGCGACCGACGAGGAGCTCGTGACCTCCTCCGTCCACGAACGGAGGATCCTGCTCACGCGGGACCGCGGCCTGCTCCGGCGCAAGGCCGTGACCCACGGCTACCTGCTGCGTTCGGACCAGCCACGAGCGCAGGTGCTCGAGGTCGTGCGCCGCTTCCAGCTCTCGGGCTCGATCGACCCCTTCAGCCGCTGTCCCGCCTGCAACGCGGAGCTCGTTCCCGTGGCCAAGGCCGACATCGCCCATCGGCTGCCGCCGCTGACCCGCCGCCACTACCACGAGTTCCGCTCGTGTCCGGCATGCGGCCGCGACTACTGGCGTGGCGCGCACCATCGGCGCCTGGCCGACCTGGTGGCCCAGGCTCGCGCCGCGGATGGATCGGGCGCCTGACGCGCACGGTCTCCGTTACTCGGGCCTGTCGGTCGCCAACCAGGTCACCGATCCGGCCAGCGAGCGGTAGCGATCCGCTGGCGTCGGGTCGCCGACACAGAAGAGCGCCAGCAGGGTCCCGCTCCCCGGGTCCGCGAATGAGTAGCGGATGGCACGCGTGCCATCGTCGAAGCTGATGTCGGCGAAGCCGGTGCGGCCCGCCGGCAGGTCGAGATAGGAGCTCTCCGCGACGCTCAGGTTGTCGCGAGCCCTGGCGACGCCGACGTATTCGTCGTGCATGTCGTCGACCGAGGCCCAGCCGTTCTCGGCGGCCAGCGAGCTGTAGTCGCTCACGGCGCAGACCGCCGAGCCACTGGTGGCGTAGAGCAACCCCAGGTTGGTGGAGCTGCCGCGGACGTGCCAGCTCTCGGGGAAGGTCATGGCCAGGCCGGCATCCGGGCGCTGCACGGTACCGTCGAAGGGCGAGCTGGCCAGCTCCGGCGCCGGGTCGAGGTCGAAGGTCTCTGCCACCGGCAACCAGCGGTCGTTCGGCAGCTCGTCTCCGCGGCACCACAGCTCGTGCCGGAAGGCCTCGTCGGCGAGGATGTAGACGGACCAGCGGCCGCCCTCGTCCGCGGCGAAGTCCACTCGCTCTGCCGGTCCGGCCGGCAGCTCGAGCGACTGGCGGTCGATGAAGATGAAGCCCGATCCGGGGGCCAGCCCGACCACGAAGTCGTCGGCGTCCGTGGTCAGGTCCGGCAGCTCCGAGCGGCGCGTGGACAGCTCGCAGCGCTGGTCGATGCGCAGAGCGTTGATCTGGCGACGCGCAGGATCCTCCGACGCCTCCAGCCGCCAGCCGGCTGGGAACTCGATCGAGGCGCGCACATCGGGATCGCCGACCGCCTCCACCACGACCGTGGGGCCGGTCGGTGCATCGGCGGCCAGCGCGACCGCGCCGGCCGCCGGGAGCAGGCCGACGAGCAGGGGCAGCAGGCGTGGCAGGTGGCGTCGAGCCAGCGGCAGGTGGCGTCGAGCCATCCGCAGACTAGGGCCCGTCGAGCGCGATGCCCGCGGCCAGGCAGTCGTCGGCAAGAGCGGCCTGGGCCTCGGTGGAGGGGTCGTACTTGGTGGGGAAGCAGATGACGCGGTCGAGCCCGCTCTCGCGGAACTCGCCCAGCAGGTCGACGCGTGCCTGGCCGGCGTGACGGAAGTCCTCGTCGAGCGTGTACATCGAGAAGCGCAGGCTGTCCGGATCGCGACCGGCTGCCTCGCACCTGGCCCTGACCTCGACCATGCGTTCCCTGGCCTCGGCGGGGCTGATGAAGACGAGGTTCAGCTCGTCGGCGAACCTGACGGCCAGACCGGCCGTGCGCACCCGCCCGTTGCCGCCGACGATGAGGGGGATGTGCTCCTGGATGCCGCGCGGCTCGTTGATGGCGTCGCGCACGTGGACCCGCTCACCCTCGTAGGTGGCATGCCCCGGCGCCAGCATGCGGGTGATGACCTCCAGGTGCTCCTCGAAGGTGCTGATGCGCTCGCCGGTGGGAGGGAAGCCGTAGCCGTAGGCCAGCCACTCGTCCTTCTTCCAGCCGGCGCCGATGCCGACCTCGAAGCGGCCGCCGCTGATGACGTCGATGGTGGAGGCCAGCTTGGCCGTCAGGGCCGGGTTGCGGAAGGCGGTACAGATGACCATGTGACCCAGGCGGACCCGCTCGGTGACCACCGCCAGCGCGGACAGCTGCGAGAACGACTCGAAGGTGATCTCGTCGGTCGGCTCCGGTACGGTCGTGAAGTGGTCGAAGACCCACAGCGACTCGAAGCCGAGCGTCTCGGCCTGCCTGGCCAGCTCGACCGTGCGGGCCCAGGCTGCCCCCGGCTCCCAGCCCGCGTACTCCATCTTCCAGCCCTGCGGGGAGATGAGACCAACCTTCATGTCCTACCTCGTGCTCTGTTCGATGTGACGTGCTGCTTGTGCGTTGCCGATCGTCTCAGGTCGCGGTCTCGGGGACCGGGCGCGCGGGCTCCTCGCTGCCGGCCTGGGCCGCACCGGCCGGCCCGCTCGCCAGCGAGCGGATGGGCTTGTCCTGCAGGGCCACGGCCACCACCGCCAGCGCCACCAGCGTGGCCGCGAAGCCGATCCAGAAGGTGTCGGCGATGGCCAAGGAGAACGCGTTGTAGATGCCGGCCACGACCTCGTCCACGATGTCCGCCAGGAACGGCACCTGGGCCAGCTGCTCGGCAAGGGAGACGTCCGTCACCTGCGTGATGTCGGCTCCGCCGGCGGTCGAGAACTGCTCGACCGTGCCGGCCATCTGCTCGGGCACACCGGCGGCTACCAGCTCCGGGTTCAGCCGGTCGCGGAACGAGTCGGCGAACACGGTGCCCACCAGGGCCAGGCCCACCGATGCGCCGACCTGGCGGAAGAAGGTCAGGTTGCCGGTAGCCACGCCCAGGCGGCTGAAGGGCACCGAGGCCTGGATGACGATGGTGAAGACGCTGAGCGTCGGGCCCACGCCGAGCCCGGCCACGAACACCCACAGCCACAGCATGGTCAGGTCGGTGCCCGCAGTGAGGCCGGTGGAGAGCCAGAGGCCGATCGCCAGCAGCACCAGCGCGCCGGTGACGAGCCACTTGTAGCGGCCGGTCTTGCTGACGATGATGCCGCCCCCGATGGAGCCGATGATCACGCCCAGCGTCAGTGGCAAGAGATACAGGCCCGACTCGGTGGGGCTGACCTCCTGCACGAACTGGAACCAGCGCGGCAGGAACACGATGGCGCCGAAGAAGGCGATGGCGCTGAGGAAGACGGCCGCGATGGTGACCGTGAAGTTGCGGATGCGGAACAGCTCCGGCGGCACGATCGGCTCCTGCGCCCGCGTCTCGATCCAGACGAAGAGCGGCGTCAGGGCCAGGGCGATGAGGATGAAGCCACCGACCGCGACGTCGGTCCACTCGCCAGACTGCTTGTTGGTCAGGCCGACCAGCAGGAAGACCACGCCGACCGCGAAGACCAGCGCGCCCAGGTAGTCGAGGTTCCGTGTGGGCGGTTCGCCGTGGACCGAGGGCAGGTAGCGCCACACGATGTAGAGCGTGACGAAGCCCACCGGCAGGTTGACGAAGAAGATCCAGTTCCAGCCCAGGCTGTCGGTGAGGAACCCGCCCAGGAACGGGCCCAGCACGGCCGCGATGCCGAAGACCGCGCCGAAGAGGCCCTGGTAGCGGCCGCGCTCGCGGGGACCGAAGAGGTCGCCGATGACCGCCAGCGAGATGGGGAAGATGGCGCCCGCGCCGATGCCCTGGACGCCCCGGAAGAGGATCAGGCTCTCGACGTTCCAAGACAAGCCGCAGAGGACCGAGCCCAGCAGGAAGATGCTCACTCCGAGGAGCAGCATCAGCCGGCGCCCGTAGATGTCGGAGAGCTTGCCGTAGAACACGCCCGTGATGGTGGCCGTCAGCAGGTAGCTGGTGATGACCCAGGTGTAGAGCTCGTTGGTCCCGCCCAGCTCGCCCACGATCCGGGGCAGGGCCACACCCACGATGGTCTGGTCCAGCGCCGACAGGAAGACCACCAGCAGGACCGCGAAGAGGATCTCCATCTTGCGGCGGTGCGGCAGCGCGAGCGCAGGATCGAGCTCCTGCAGGCTCGGTTCAGGGGCGTGTGTAGCCAAGGTCGTTCCTTCGGTCGGGTCTGGGTGGCGCATGGGGGGCTGTCGGCCGCTGATGTCCTAAGCCTACAGCCGATGGCGCGAACGAACGGGCTGCGCGCAGAGGAACGGAAACCGGGCTGCCGGAAGCCTCACCCTCGTCTCTGGCGAGCCAGGGCAAGGGCGCCGCAGCCCTCGCGCGCGATCACCCGCTCATCGCGGCTCACCAGCGCTGGTGCACCAGCGTCTTGGCGTACTTGGCGTAGCGCTCGGCGATCTCGCCCATGAGCTCGTCGGACAGTGGCGGCAGGTCGGCCGCGGCCGCGTTGGCCCGCGCCTGCTCGGGCGTCTTGGCCCCCGGGATCGCCGCGCTCACGCCCTCGTGCATGAGGATCCACCGCAGGGCCAGCTGGGCGGTCGCGAAGCCTGCCGGGGTAAGCTCCTTCAGCGCGCCCACGAAGGCCAGCCCGGCCTCGTAGTCGAGCCCGGCGAAGGTCTCACCCACGTCGAAGGCCTCGCCGTAGCGGTTGTAGTTCCGGTGATCGTCGGCGGCGAAGGTGGAAGCCGCGTCGTACTTGCCGGTCAGCAGGCCGGAGGCCAGCGGCACGCGTGCGAGCACGCCCACATCGCGGGCCTGGGCTTCGTCGAGGAAGCGGTCGGCGGGGCGCTGGCGGACCATGTTGAAGATGATCTGGACGCTGGCCACGCCCGGGTACTCCATGGCCTTCTGAGCCTGCTCCACCTTCTCGACGCTGACGCCGTAGTGGCGCATCACGCCCTCCTCGACCAGCTCGTCGCAGGCGTTGAAGAGCTCCGGTGAGTAGTAGACCTCGAAGGGCGGGCAGTGCAGCTGCACCAGGTCGAGGGTCTCGGTGTCGAGGTTGTCGCGTGAGCGCTGGGTCCACTCGACGAAGGCCTCGGGCGTATAGTTCTCCAGCTTCTGCTCCACGCGGCGACCCATCTTGGTGGCCACGTAGATGCGTTCGCCCGCGCGCTCCTTGAGAAAGCGGGCGATGAGCCGCTCGCTGTGGCCGTCGCCGTAGACGTCGGCGGTGTCGATGAAGTTGACGCCCGCATCGGCCGCCGCGTGGAGGGCCGCGAGGGAGTCCCTGTCGTCAACGGTGCCCCAGTCGGCCCCGATGGCCCACGCGCCGAAGCCGATGGCGCTGATCTCGTAGTCGGTCTTGCCCAGTCGTCGGTACTGCATGTCGCAAGCGTAGCGAGGCGGCACCGCCCGTGCGAACCGGCCTCGGGCTGGCCATCGGTGATGCCGTCGTCCATGCCACCGACGGCCGCTGGCGCATCGAGCGCTCTCCCCTCGGCGGCGCGCGGGTAGCAGTGGGATGGCCTGCGCCCGGGCCCGATCCGCGCTCGTCCGCAGACGCCTGAGCCGGGCCCCATCCCGAGCGGTGGCAGAATCCCCGAACCGACCGAGAC
>JASFQX010000073.1:0-6771 GCA_050115215.1 Chloroflexota bacterium | reverse complement strand
GCACAAGGTGCCCACGAGCCCGAACCAGGCCGACGGCGTGGCGGGGGCCGTGTCCGGCGACCGGGAGGACGTGTTCCTGCACGGCACGACAGCGGCCACCAACGCCCTCCTCGAGGAGCGCGGCGCCCGGGTCGCGCTCGTGACCGGAGCCGGCTACGAGGACCTCCTTGAGATCGCGCGGCAGGATCGCCCGGCGCTCTACGACAGCTTCGCGGATCGACCGCGTCCGCTCGTCGAGCGCGCCGACCGCTTCGGCTTCGATGGCGACCCCGAGGCACTGATGACCGCCCTCTCGGCGGCCACTCCGGAGATCGTCGCCATCTCGCTCCTGGAGTCGTACGCCGACCCCGGCACCGAGATCGATCTGGAGCGGCGCTGTGCCGCGGCGCTGGCGGTGCCGGTCCTGCGCTCGTCGCTCGTCTCGCCCGAGTTCCGCGAGTATGAGCGCACCGCGACCACCGTCCTCTCGGCCTACCTGACCCCCTCGGTCGCCGGCTACCTGGCCTCCCTCGAAGCGCGTCTGCCCATGTCGCGCCGGCTGGCGATGACCTCGTCCGGCGGTCTGCTGCCCTTCTCGCGCGCGCCGGGCCTGGCCGGCCGGCTGGTGCTCTCGGGACCGGCGGGCGGCGCCGTGGCCGCGGCCGCGCTCGGTCGGCACCACGGCTACGAGACCGTCATCTCCTTCGACATGGGCGGGACCTCCACCGACGTCAGCCGCATCACCGGCGGCACCCCCATCGTCGTCAGCGGCCACAGCGTCGGCGGCCGCACCAACCGTGTGCCGGCCATCCCCATCCGCACCATCGGAGCCGGGGGTGGCAGCGTTGGCTGGATCGATGCCGGCGGTGCCCTGCGGGTCGGCCCGCGCTCGGCCGGCGCGCACCCGGGTCCCGCCGCCTACGGCCAGGGTGGGACCGAACCCACGGTCACCGATGCCAACCTCGTGGCCGGCCACATCCCGGCCGATCTCGCCCTCGGCGGGACCGTCCGGCTCGATCTCGGCCTGGCCCGGGACGCCGTCGGTCGCCTTGGCGCGGCCGCGGGCCTGGGCCTCGAGCAGACGGCCGCGGGCATGCTGGAGGTGGTCGACAGCCACATGGAGCACGCCTTGCGCGCCGTGTCGGTGGAGGAGGGCGCCGATCCGCGCGAGGCCGCGCTGGTGGCCTTCGGCGGCGCCGGCGGGCTCCACGCTTCCCGTCTGGCTCGCCGGCTGGGCATGAGGACGGTGCTCATCCCACCGCTCTCGGGCGTCTTCTCGGCCCTCGGCCTGCTGCTGTCGGCGCAGCGCACCGACGTCGCCCGCACGCTCATGGCGCCCGAGAGCGTCGGTGATCTCGCGGCCGTCCGTGGCCGGCTCGAGACCGAGGCAGCCGACCGCTACGGGGAGACCTTCGGACGCGATCCGGTGGCGGTCCGCACCGGCGCCGACGTCCGCTACCTGGGCCAGTCGCACGAGCTGGAGGTCCCGCTCGAGGCCGGCTGGACGGAGCTGCGGGCCGCGTTCGAGGCCAGGCATCAGCAGCGCTTCGGGTTCGGCCGCGCGGGCGAGCCCATCGAGCTGGTCAACCTGCGCTCGGTGGCGACCGGCGAGGCGCCCATGACCTGGGCCGATCTCCCGCCGGTCGGGCAGCGGCGAGCTGCGGGCGGAAAGGATGGGATCTGGCAGCGCGGTACGCTGCCCGCGGGCTTCGAGCTCGACGGTCCGGCGCTGGTGGTCGAGGCCGACTCGGCCGTGCTGCTCGAGGCCGGCGACCGCCTGACCGTCCTCGACGATGGCACCCTGGAGATCGTGTCGTGAACCGTCGGACCATCGATCCCATCACGCTCGAGGTCGCGCGCAACCGCTTCAGCGCCATCGCCGACGAGATGGGCAGCGTGCTGCGACGGACCTCGCTCTCACCCAACATCAAGGAGCGGGCCGATTGCTCCGCGGCCGTCTTCACCGCCGACGGGGAGATGCTGGCGCAGGCCGAGCACATCCCCGTGCACCTCGGCTCGATGCCCGAGTCGGTGGCCGCCTGCCTCCGACGGTTCGACCCGCTCCCGGGCACGCAGTACGCGGTCAACGACCCCTACCACGGCGGCACCCATCTCAACGACCTCACGCTCGTGGCTCCGGTCTTCGCAGGCGGCGTGCACGCGGCCTGGGTAGCCAACCGCGCCCACCATGCCGACGTGGGTGGTGAGGCGCCGGGCTCCATGCCCGCCCACGCCACCAGCGTCGTCCAGGAGGGTCACCGCGTGGGACCTACGCGGGCGGTCAGTGGAGGGGAGTGGCTCGAGGCGTTCGTGGCCCCCTTCGTGGCCGCTTCGCGGACGCCCTGGGAACGCCGCGGCGACCTGGATGCACAACTGGGTTCGAACGCGGTCGCGGTGCGGCGCCTGACCGAGCTCGTGGAGCGCGAGGGCCTCGACCACTTCCAGGCGCTGACCAGGGCCCTGCTGGACTACGGCCAGCGACGGATGGAGGCCGCGCTGGCTGCGCTGCCCGAGGGCGAGTACGCCTTCGACGACGTCATGGAGCTGGCCCGGCGGGATGTCGCCATCCGGGTGCGCGTGCGCATCGAGGGCGGCTCGCTGCACGCGGACTTCGCCGGCACCGACCCGCAGGTGGAGGCCAACGTCAACGCGGTGGAGGCGGTGACGCGTTCCTGCCTCTACTACGCGGTGCGGGTCGCGACCGACCCCACCATCCCCGCGAACGGCGGCTGCTACCGACCGCTCAGCCTGCACGCACCGCTCGGGTCCATCGTCAACCCGCGGCCTCCGGCCGCCGTCGCTGCCGGGAACGTGGAGACCAGCCAGCGCATCGCCGACGTCCTGCTGGGGGCGCTGGCGCAGGCCGCGCCCGAGCGGGTCCCGGCCGCCTCGCAGGGCACCATGAACAACGTGCTGGTGGGCAACGACGACTTCGCCTACTACGAGACGGTCGCCGGCGGTCAGGGTGCGCGGCCCGGCCGCGACGGTCAGTCAGGCATCCAGACGGGCATGACCAACACGCAGAACACGCCCATCGAGGCGCTCCATGCGCACTACCCCTTCCGCGTCACGGCCTACACCCTCAGACGTGGCAGCGGCGGTGCCGGTGCCTATCGCGGCGGCGATGGCATCCGCCGGGTGCTCCGCTTCGAGGCGCCGGCCACGCTGACCCTCATGGGCGAGCGACGTCGCCACGGACCGTGGGGGCTCGCCGGCGGTGAGCCGGGGGCCACCGGCGAGGACTGGCTGGTCCGCGCCGGCGGTGAGCCGGAGCGCCTGCCGGGCAAGGTCACCGTGGAGGTCGAGCCGGGCGATCGGCTGGAGGTGCTCACGCCCGGAGGCGGTGGCTGGGGCCCGCGCGGCTGAGGCTTCGCCCTCAGGCCGACGGCCACGCCATCAGCTCGTGAGTCGGTCGCCCAGCGCCTCAGCCAGCAGTTCGAGCTGGCGCAGGTCGGAGCTGACGGGGTCGAAGATGAACTCGTCGCTGCCCGCGGCTTCGTAGGCCGCGACCGCGCCGCGGATGCTGTCGGCGTCGGCCGGGATCTGCTTGGCCATCTCCACACCGAAGTCGCCGTAGTAGTCGCCGAGGTAGGCCGTGGCCGTCTCGCGCGCGCCGTCGCCCAGCGCGTAGTAGGCCAGCGACCACAGCTTGGGCGAACCGTCACGGCCGGCCTCGGTCCAGGCCTGGCGTGCGGTCTTGTTGAGGGCAGCGACGTCGTCCGGGGCGGCTCCGCCGGCCGTCCAGCCGATGCCGTAGCGGGCCACGCGGTTGAAGGCCGCAGGGACGGTGCCGCCAAAGGCCAGCGGCACCGACTCGCCGTTGGAGGGGGTCGGGGTCAGGCGCTTGGTGGCACCCTCGACCAGCTCGCCACGCCAGGCCGCGAGCATGTACTCGACGTCCGCGTCGAGGCGCTTGCCGCGACCCTTGTACTCCTTGCCGGCCACCACGTAGTCCTCCTCCCGCCAGCCGGTGGCCAGGCCCAGCACGAAGCGGCCCTCCGAGACCTGGTCCAGGCCCGCCGCCAGCTTGGCCAGCAGCGCCCGGTCGTAGACCGGTCCGATGGAGACGTTGCTGAACAGCCCGATCCGGTCCGTCACCGCGGCCGCGGCGGTCAGCGCCTGCAGCTCCTCGTAGGTCGGGAACACCAGCCGGCCGATGGTGGCGAGGCTGGAGAAGCCCATCTCCTCGGCCGTGCGGGCCCATTCGGTGAGCCGGGGCCCGGGCGTGCCGGGGATGGTATTGGGCAGGCCGACGCCGATGCGCATGATTCATTTCCTCCAGGCGAGCCCGCCAGCCGTGTCGCGGCGGGTCCAAGTTGATTGATGGCGCAACCATATCACGCCGCTCAACGGCTGCACCACAGCACGCCGCGTGGGCTTCGATCGCCGGATCGCCCGCCTAGTCGGGCAGGACCTTGCCCGGGTTGAGGATGCCCTGCGGGTCCAGGGCGGACTTGATGGCGCGCATGGCCGCCAGCGCTCGCGGTCCGACCTGGTCCTCGAGGTAGGCCCGCTTGGAGAGCCCCGTGCCGTGCTCGCCAGTGATGGTGCCCCCCAGCGCCAGGACCTCGGCGTAGAGATCGGCCCTGACCGCATCGATGCGCCGTCCAGCCTCGGGGTCGTCCGCGGCCGTGATGTAGGTGGGGTGGTAGTTGCCGTCGCCGGCATGGCCGAAGACGCCGATCTCCATGCCGTGTCGCTCGCTCAATCGCCCGATGGCGGCCAGCAGCTCGGGCGCCCGGCTGCGGGGCACGCTGACGTCCTCGGTGCGGGCAGCGCCGGCCTGCTCCATCGACCAGTGGGCACGGCGCCGGGCCTCGCGCAGGGCATCGGCCTCATCAGCGTCGGTGGCGCGCTCCAGGCCGGTCGCTCCGGCTGCCGTGCAGGCGCTGGAGGCCATCTCCAACTCGCCCTCCGCCAGCTCGCCGCCCGCATCGGACTCGATCATGAGCATGGCCCCGGCCGAGGCGTCGAGACCCAGGTGCAGCGCCTCCTCCACGGCGTGCAGGACGTAGCGGTCGAGCAGCTCCAGCGTCACGGGCACCAGGCCGGCCGCGGTCATGCGCCCGACGGCATCCCCAGCGTGGCCCACGCTGGGGAAGAAGGCCAGCAACGTGGTCTTGGGCGCGGGCAGCGGGCGCAGTCGTAGCGTGGCCTCGGTGATGATACCGAGCGTGCCCTCCGAGCCGATGAAGAGGCGCGTGAGGTCGTAGCCCATGACGTCCTTGACGTTGCGCCCGCCGGTGCGGATGACCTCGCCGTCGGCGAGCACCACCTCCAGGCCCAGCACGTAGTCGCGGGTCACGCCGTACTTGACGCAGCGCAGGCCGCCCGCGTTCTCGGCCAGGTTGCCGCCGATGACGCTCGTCTCGTGACTGGCCGGGTCGGGCGGGTAGAGCAGGCCCTCCGCCTCGACCGCGCGCTCCAGGTCCAGGGCGATGACGCCAGGCTGGGTCACCACCAGCAGGTCGTCGGTGCTGATCTCGAGGATGCGGTTCATGTCCGTCATCACCACGACCAGGCCACCCTCGACCGCGTTGGCTCCGCCCGAGAGCCCGCTGCCGCCGCCTCGGGGCACGACCGGCAGGCCGTGGGCGGCCGCCAGCCGGACGATCGTGCTCACCTCGGCGGTCGAGGTCGGGAAGACCACCGCCAGCGGTTCGCCGAAGGGCACGAACTCGGTCTCGTCGTGGCGATACGGCTCGACGGCCGCGGGTGCGGTGATGACCCGAAGCTCGGGAGCGGCCAGGGCCAGCTGGGCCAGGAGGGGATGGTCGGTGCTCACCGGCTCATGATGGCGCAAGCCCGGCCTCGGTGGCGCCGGCGAAGACCGCGTGGAGCTCGAGCCGCAGCCGGTCGATGCCCGCGGGGTCGCGGCCGTGGTAGACGCGGTTGGTGCAGATGGCCACGACGAGGTCGCGCTGCGGATCGACGGCGAGCGAGGTGCCGGTGAAGCCGGTGTGGCCGTAGGCGGCCTCGCCGAACGGGGCCAGGTGGTCGGTCGGCTGGACCTGCCAGCCCAGCCCGCGTGCAGCGCTCATGCCTTTGGTCTGATCGCGGACGGCGGTCTGCATGAATCGTGCCAGCCGCAGGCGTGGGTCCTGGCGCAACCAGGCCACGCCGAAGCGAGCCAGGTCGTGGACGGTCGCGAACAGGCCTGCGTGGCCCGCGATGCCACCGAGTCCGGCCGCGTTCTCGTCGTGGACCTCGCCCCAGCAGCGTCGTCCGCGCCAGCGTGTGTCGAGCTCGGTGGGCACGATCCGCTCACGCAGCCGGCCGGCGGCCAGCGGCCGGTAGGTCACCGAGTCGAGCCCGAGGCGGTCACGGATCAGCGCCTGCATCGCCTCCGGCAGGGGTCGCCCGAAGCGCCGGGCCACGGCCACACCGAGGAGGATGAAGCCCAGGTCGCTGTAGTGGAACTCCTCGCCGGGCCGGGCTGTGAAGGGGTAGCCACCGATGGCTCGCAGCGCGGAGCGGGCGCGCTCGTCAGCCGGGATCGGGTCGGGCTCGTCCGGCGGCGGGGGTGTCCCACCCGTCTCGTAGAAGACGGCGCGCCACGGCGCCAGTCCGCTCGTGTGGGTCAGCAGCTGGCGGACGGTGACCGTAGCCGGGTCCACCGTCCAGGTCTCCCGACCGGGCGGCGTCGGCAAAGGCTCCCAGCTCAGCGGGTCCTGGCCGCCATCGACCCTCCGAGGGCCGCTGGCACCGAACTCGGGGACGAGGCCGACGACCGGGTCGTCGAGATCGAGCCTGAGGTCGTTAGCGAGGCGAAGCAACGCGGTGGCCGCGAAG
>JASFQX010000072.1:0-6801 GCA_050115215.1 Chloroflexota bacterium | reverse complement strand
CGCACGGAACGCGTTGACGAGGGCCTCGAACACGGGTTACTCGGCTGCCGGCTCGTCGGCGGGCGTCGTCTCGGGCGCAGGCGCCTCGTCGTCGGCGTCCGTGGGCGCCGCGGCCTCGGCCGCGGGAGCCTCGGGTGCGGAGGCCGGCTCGGTGGTCGACGTCGTGTCCTGGGCTCCGGCCGTCCCGGCCGCGGACGAGGGTGCGAGCTCCTGCACGAAGCCACCGGCGTCCTCGATCTTGGACCGGGCCGCCGCCGTGAAGGCGTCGGCAGCCACGAAGACCTTGACCTCGACCTCGCCATCGCCGAGCACCTTCAGCGGGCGATCGGCGTGGCTGATGAGCCCTGCGGCAGCCAGCACCTCGGCGTTGACGGTGATGGGCTCGGAGCCGGCGTCGGTGCCGAAGCGACCGGCGGCCGCATAGTCGGAGATGCGGCCGACGTTGACGACCTGGTAGTCGACGCGGTTGATGGGCTTGAACCCGCGCAGCTTGGGCACACGCACATGGATGGGCGTCTGGCCGCCCTCGAACCAGCCGGGGATGCTGGCCCCCGAGCGCGACTTCTGGCCCTTGGTGCCGCGACCGGCGGTCTTGCCGCGACCGGCCGCGATGCCGCGACCGACGCGGATGCGCCGCTTCTTGGAGCCGGGCGCCGGCTTCAGGTCATGGAGCTTCACGCCTCAGCCTCTTCCTTCTTCTTCTTGGGGGCGGCCTTCCTGGACGAGGCTGCTCCGACCTCTTCCACGGTCACGAGGTAGCGCACGGCGCGCACCTGGCCGCGAACGGCAGGGTCGTCAGGTAGCTCCACGGTCTGGCCGATGCGGCGCAGGCCAAGCGCCCGGACGGTGCCACGCGCGCTGGGGTTGGCGCCCACGGTCGACTTGCGCAGGGTGACCTGCAGCTTAGCGGCCATCGATGACCTCCCCGCTCAGGACGGCCTCGGCCTCGTCGGAGCCCGGCACCGGCTGGCCCGGGATGATGGACACGAGCTTCTTGCCGCGCCACTCGCTGAGCTCGGCGGCCGAGCGCATGGCCCGCAGGCCCTCGAGCGTGGCGCGGGTGACGTTGACCGGGTTGTTGGAGCCGAGCGACTTGGTCAGGATGTCGCGGATGCCGGCGGCCTCGACCACCGCGCGCACCGGGGCACCGGCGATGACGCCGGTACCTTGCGAGGCAGGCTTGAGCAGGACCGTGCTGGCACCGTACTGCTGACGCACCTCGTGGGGCACGGTGGTCCCGACCAGGGGCACCTTGATGAGGTTCTTCTTGGCGTCCTCGACACCCTTGCGGATGGACTCCGGTACCTCACCGGCCTTGCCCAGGCCGACGCCGACGTGACCTTCGCCGTCACCGACGACGACGACCGCGCTGAAGCTGAAGCGCCGGCCACCCTTGACCACCTTGGCCACGCGGTTGATCTGGACGACACGCTCTTCGAGGTTGAGCTTGCTGGGATCGATCCGAGCCATGGGCGCTCCTCCTAGAACTCCAGGCCGGATTCACGGGCGCCCTCGGCGAGCGCACGGATCCGTCCGTGGTACTTGAACCCGGCACGGTCGAACACGACACGCTCGACACCGGCGGCCCTGGCGCGGTCACCGACGAGGCTCCCCACCTGCTTGGCGCGCTCGGTCTTGGTGCCACCAGCACTCTTGACCGACGCCTCCGTGGAGGAAGCGCTGGCCAGCGTGTGTCCGGCGTCATCGTCGATGACCTGGGCGTAGATCTGGTTGATGCTCCGGAAGACCGCCAGGCGCGGTCGCTCAGCGGACCCCGCCACGCGAAGGCGGAGCCGCGAGTGACGCTTCTGACGGGCGGCGGAGCGGCTTCGTGCCGTTGGCATCGCGGTCGTCGGTCTCCTGCTAGCGGCCGGGGCGCCCGGTTGGCGCCGCGACCAGGGGTGGGCTCAGTGGGATGGGGCGGGGCCTAGGCGCCGCCGATCTTGCCGGCCTTGCCGGCCTTGCGGCGCACGACCTCGCCCTCGTAGCGCACGCCCTTGCCCTTGTAGGGCTCGGGCTTGCGGGTGGCGCGCACCTGTGCGGCGATGCGCCCGACCAGCTCCTTGTCGATGCCGGTCACGGCGACCTTGTTGGGGGTATCGACCACGAAGGTGATGCCCTCCGGCGGTTCGATCTCGATGGGATGGCTGTAGCCCAGGTTGAGCTGCAGCTTCTTGCCCACCAGCTGGGCGCGGTAGCCGACGCCCTGGATCTCGAGGTTGCGGCTGTAGCCATCGGTCACACCCACGACCATGTTGTTGATGAGGGTCCGGGTCAGACCGTGGAGCTCGCGCGTGCGCTTCTCGTCGTCGGGACGCTCGACGCGCACCTGGCCTTCCTCGGTCACGATGGAGAGGACCGGCGTGACGTCGCGCTCGAGCTCCCCTTTGGGACCCTTGACCTTGACATGCGAGCCCTTGACGTCGACGTCGACGCCTGCGGGGATGGCGATGGGCAGCTTGCCGACTCGTGACATGGCCGCCTACCAGACGTAGGCCAGGACCTCGCCGCCGAGCTGGCTCCTGCGAGCCTGCCGACCGGTCATGATGCCCCGGCTGGTGCTGACGATGACGACGCCGAGCCCGCCCAGCACGCGCGGGATCTCGGTCTTGGAGGCGTATACGCGCAGCCCCGGCTTGCTGATCCGCTTGAGGCCGCTGACCACCGGCACCTTGCCCACGTACTTGAGCTTGATGACGATGAGCCGGCGAGGGCCCTCCTGGGCCTCGGAGAAGTCCTCGATGAAGCCCTCCTCCTTGAGGATCTCGGCGATCGCCAGCTTGGTCCTGGAGGCCGGCACGGAGACATCCGTATGGCGCGCCTGGCTGGCGTTGCGGATGCGCGTAAGCATGTCGGCGATGGGATCAGAGATGTTCATGTGCCTACCAGCTCGACTTGGTGACGCCCGGCAGCTCGCCCAGCAGAGCGCGCTCCCGGAAGCAGATGCGGCAGAGCCCGAAGCGACGCATGTAGGCGCGCGGGCGGCCGCAGACGATACAACGATGGTAGGAGCGCACCTCGAAACGCTGCTTGCGCTTCGCCTTGGCGATCATCGACTTCTTGGCCATATGGTGGCTCCTCAGTTCTCGAAGGGCATGCCGAGGAGCGCCAGCAGGCGCTGGCCTTCCTCGTCGGTCTTGGCAGTGGTCACGACCGTCATCTCGAGGCCCCGGAGGCGGTCGATCTTGTCGTAGTCGATCTCCGGGAAGGCGAGCTGCTCGCGCAGGCCCAGCGAGAAGTTGCCGCGGCCATCGAACGACTTGCTGGGCACGCCCCGGAAGTCGCGGATGCGGGGCAGGGCCAGGCGCGTCAGCCGCTCCAGGAAGTCCCACATGCGCTGGCCGCGCAGCGTGACCTTGACGCCGATGGTGTTGCCCTCGCGGATCTTGAACTGGGCGATGGACCGCTTGGCCTTGGTGATGACCGGCTTCTGGCCGGTGACGGTGGCCAGGTCAGCCACCGCGGCGTCGACGGCCTTGCTGTTGGTGAGCGCCTCGCCCAGGCCGATGTTGACGGTGATCTTGGTCAGGCGCGGCACCTGCATAGGGTTCTGGTAGTCGAACTCCTTGACCAGGGCCGGGCGGACCTCTTCCTCGTATCGCTGTCGCAGTCCAGTGCTCATGGCTAGGCCTCCGCTCGGGTCACGGACTCGCTGCAGTGCTTGCAGATGCGGATGCTCCGGCCGTCGCCGGTGCGCTCATGGCGGACGCGGGTCGGGCGCGAGCAGTGCGGGCACACGAGCATGACGTTGCTGATGGCGATGGGCTGGGGGATGTCCAGGATGCCACCCTGCTGGATGCGGGGCTGGCGCTCGGTCCGGCCCGCCACCTGGCGCGGCTTGGTATGCCGCTTGGCGATGTTGAGGCCTTCGATGACGACCGCGGCACCTGACAGCGGCGCCTTGTCCTGCCAGCCCGATCCGAAGCGCTCGGTCGAGCGGGCCCAGCCCTGCTGATGGCGCAGCACCCGCTGGATCACACCGCGCTTGCCGGCATCCTTGCCCTTGAGCACCACCACCTCATCGCCGGCGCGCAGGTCCGGGACGCGAGTGTGGCGGCGAGGCTTGACGCTGGGTGCCATCACAGCACCTCCGGGGCCAGCGAGATGATCTTCATGTAGTTGCGGTCACGCAGCTCGCGGGCCACCGGGCCGAAGATGCGCGTGCCGCGCGGGTTGCCCTGGTTGTTGATGAGCACGGCCGCGTTCTCGTCGAAGCGGATGTAGCTCCCGTCGGGGCGCCCGTACTCCTTGGCCGTGCGCACGATCACGGCCTGGACGATGTCGCCCTTCTTGACCGCGGCGTTGGGGATGGCCTGCTTGACCGTGCCCACGATGACGTCACCCACGCCCGCGGTCGGCTTCTGCGAGCGGCCCAGGATGCGGATGCACTCGACCACGCGCGCGCCGGTGTTGTCGGCCACGCGCAGGCGGCTGTTGGGCTGGATCATGCGCGGGCCTCCTCCCCTTCGGCGGGCGCCTCAGCGGACTCCTCGGCCGGGGCCTCGGCCTCCGCGCCGGCCTCCGCCGTGGCGCTGGCCTCGGCCTCAGCGCTGGCCTCCGCCGCGGCGCTGGCCTCGGCCTCAGCGCTGGCCTCCGCCGCGGCGCTGGCCTCGGCTTCGGCCTCCTCCGCCTTGACCCTGCCCGGGTGGGCAGCCATGTGGATGGCTTCGGCCGTCTCGGCCTCCTCGGACACGATGTCCTCCCCGGCCCCCAGGCCGGCCTTGGTCACGATCTCGGCCAGGCGCCACCGCTTGGTGGCGGAGAGGGGTCGGGCCTCCACGATGCGGACGGTGTCGCCGACATGAGCCTCGTTGTGCTCGTCGTGCGCCTTGAACTTGGTGGTCAGGCGGATGACGCGCTTGTAGATACGGTGGCGGGCAAGACGCTCGACCGAGACGACGATGGTCTTGTCCATCTTGTCGGATACGACGCGGCCGACCTTGGCCTTGCGCTTTCCGCGCTGAGGTGCAGTGGCGGCGTTCATCTACTCTCCTCCGGCAGCCGCGCGCGAACCGCTCTCCGCGCCGGCCGCGAGCTTGCGCTCGGTCTGGACGGTGAGCAGGCGGGCGATGTCCTTGCGCGTCTGCGAGATCTGGCTGTAGTCGGTGAGCTGGCGCGTGGCCAGCTGGAAACGCAGGTCGTAGAGATGGCGGCGGGCCGATTCCAGCTCCTCGGCCAGCTCCTGCTCCGAGAGGCTGCGGGCCTTAGCGATCTCCATCATGGACCCCCTCTCTGATCAGGACCTTGACGCTGGTCGGCAGCTTGTGGCTGGCCAGGCGCATGGCTTCGACGGCGTCTTCGTGGGGGACGCCGGCCATCTCGAACAGGATGCGGCCGGGCTTGACCACGGCGACCCAGTGATCGGCCGCGCCCTTGCCCTTGCCCATGCGGACCTCGGCCGGCTTCTTGGTCACCGGCTTGTCGGGGAAGATGCGGATCCAGATCTTGCCGCCACGGCGGACGTAGCGGGTCATGGCCCGTCGAGCGGCCTCGATCTGGCGGCTGGTGATGTAGCCGGGCTCCTCGGTCATCAGCGCGTAGTCGCCGAAGGCGATGGTCGAGCCGCCCTTGGCGATGCCGCTCATGCGGCCACGCTGCTGCTTGCGGTGCTTGACTCGTCGGGGCATCAGCATGGCTCAGGCCCCTCCCCCGGCGGCCGCAGCCTCGGCGGGCTGCGCCTTCTCCGGCATGATGTCGCCGCGGTAGATCCAGACCTTCACGCCGATGGCGCCGTAGGTGGTGCGGCTGAGGACCTGGCCGTAGCTGATGTCGGCGCGCAGCGTGCCCAGGGGGATCCGGCCCTCCTTGTCCCACTCGCGGCGGGCCATCTCGGAGCCGCCGAGGCGGCCGGAGACCTGCACCTTCACGCCCTTGGCGCCGGCCTTCATGGTCCGCTGGATGGACTGCTTGATGGCCTTGCGGAAGGCGATGCGGCGGGTCAGCTGCTGGGCGATGTTGGTCGCCACCAGCACGCCGTCGAGCTCGGGCTGGCGGATCTCGCGGATCTCCAGCTTGACCTTGCGGTCGGTGAGCTTGCCCACCGCCTGGCGCAGCGACTCGACGTTGGCGCCGCCCTTGCCGATGACGATGCCCGGCTTGGCGGTGTGGACCGTGACGGTCACGTGGTTGATGCCGCGCTCGATCTCGACCAGGGAGACGCTGGCGTTGGCCAGCCGCTTCTGGACGAGGGTCCGGATGGCGATGTCCTCCCGCAGGAGGTCGGTGTACTCCTTGTCGGAGTACCACTTGGCGTTCCAGGTGCGCGAGACGCCCAGCCGGAAGCCGTTGGGGTGGACCTTGTGTCCCATGCCTAAGCCTCCCGGTTCTCGACCACGACCGTGACATGGGTCATGGGCTTGTTGATGGGGAATGCACGTCCCTGGGCGCGTGGGCGCCAGCGCTTGATCGTGGGTCCCTCGTTGGCGGTGGCTTCCGCGACGAAGAGCTCGTCAGCGGGAAGGTCGTGGTTGTTCTCGGCGTTGGCCGTGGCGCTCTTGAGCACCTTGGCCACGTCGCGGGCGGCACCCTGCGGCATGAACTGCAGGATGGCCGCGGCCTCCTCCACCGGACGCCCGACGATGGCCTGGGTCACCAGGCGCGTCTTGCGCGTGGAGCGGCGGATGTACTTCGCGGTAGCAGAAACTCGCATCGGGGCTCCTACTTCAGCGCCGTCGACCGCTCGGTGTGCCGTCCGTGACCGCGGTAGTTGCGGGTGGGGGCGAACTCACCGAGCCGGTGGCCGACCATGTTTTCCGAGATGAACACCGGGATGTGCTTGCGGCCGTTGTAGACCGCGATCGT
>JASFQX010000071.1:0-6818 GCA_050115215.1 Chloroflexota bacterium | reverse complement strand
TCAGCGCTCGGCGAAGGCGTAGCCGGTACCCCGGATGGTAAGGATGAAGGTCGGGTCCACCGGATCGTCCTCGAGCTTCTCGCGCAGGTGGCTGACGTGGACGTTGATGGTCTTCTCGTCCTGGTCGAGGGCTTCGTAGTCGCGCACCAGCTCCAGGAGCTCGCGACGGGTGAAGACGCGACCCGGCTTGGAGGCCAGGTGCCGCAGGATCTCGAACTCGGTGGCGGTCAGGCTGATGCGTTTGTCTCCGCGCTGCACCCGCCGCCGGTCGAGGTCGATGACCAGGTCTCGGTGGCGGATGAGCCGACCGCCCAGGGCGTCAGCCAGGTCCCCGTACGCACGACGCAGCAGGGCCTTGATCCGGCTCTGGAGCTCCCGCAGGCCGAAGGGCTTGGTCATGTAGTCGTCGGCACCCATCTCCAGCCCGATGACCTTGTCCATCTCCTCGTCGCGCGCGGTGAGCATCAGCACCGGCGCCTTGGAGCCGTCCGAGCGCATCCGGCGCAGCGTCTCGAACCCGTCGATGCCGGGCATGCGGACGTCGAGCACGACCAGATCAGGCGCGAGCTCACCGGCCACCTCGAGTGCCTCTTCACCCGAACCCGCCACGGTCACCTGGTAGCCCTCCTGCTCGAGCGCGTACTGGATACCGCGGGCGACCGCGTACTCGTCTTCGACGATGAGGATCGTTGCTGACATAGGCTGCCCGATGGTACATCGGAGTGGCTCGGGGCCTTGTCGTGCTACGATTCACGGCCGTCCACCCCTCGGACCGTCCGTCATCTGCCCAGCACGGATCCACCCGTCCGCCCAGTCTCGGACCAACGTCTTCTGTAGAGGTCAGCCAGTGAGCACCCGTCCGGTCGTGTCTGCCGAGCCCCGCGAGGTCGTCGGCAAGAAGGTCAGCCACCTGCGTCGTCAGGGCATCCTCCCTGCCGTGGTCTACGGCGGGGGTCGGGAGTCAACGAACATCCAGCTCGACGCGCGCGAGTTCGACGTGCTCATGCGGCACACGACCCGCAACACGCTGGTAGACCTCAAGGTGGGCCGGTCCAGGGCCACGCCGGTCCTGCTCCAGAACGTCCATGAGCACCCGGTCCGGCGCGTCCCCATGCACGTCGACTTCCTCGTCGTTTCCATGACCGAAGCCATCACCATCGACGTGCCCGTCAACTACATGGGCGACTCGTCCGCGGCCGACAAGCTGGGCGGCACGCTGCTGCACCTGCGCGAGACCGTGCAGATCAGCGCGCTCGCGACCGAGCTGCCACAGGCCATCGACCTTGACATCAGCCCGCTCGACTCGTTCGATGCGGTGCTCCACGTGAGCGATCTCGTCGTGCCCGAGGGCGTGACCGTGCTCACCGACGCTGACGAGCCGCTGGCACGTGTCCAGCCGCCGCGCGTCGAGGAAGAGGTCTTCCCCGCTGCCGAGGGCGAGGAGGTCGCCGAGGGCGAGGAGGTCGCCGAGGCCGCGGAGGTCGCCGAGGCCGCGGCCGAGGCTGGCGAACCCGCCGAGGACGCCGAGTAGCGCCAGGGGAGGCCACCAGCCACCGCGCACGAGGCGCACCAGAACAGGCGCCCGCTCACGGGCGCCTGTCCGGCATTCAGCGCGAGAAGGTTCGGGCTAGGCGCTCTTGCGCAGCTCGTCCCGGATCTCGGTCAGCAGGTCGACCTCGCTGGGGCCCTCTTCCTCTTCTTCCTCGCCCGCGGCCAGCCTGGCGTTGACCGCGTTCATGGGCTTGACCACGAGGAAGAAGATGGCCGCCGCGATGGCCAGGAACGAGATGAGCGTGTTGAGGAAGTTGCCGATGCGCATCTCGGCATCACCGACCGCGATGACCCAGGTCGAGAAGTCGGGGATCCCCAGGAGGCCGAGCAGCGGCGTGAGGATGTCTTCCACGAGCGAGACGGTGATGGCCGCGAAGGCCCCACCGATGACGAAGGCCACCGCCAGGTCGACGACGTTGCCCCTCATGATGAAATCGCGGAACTCGCTGATCATGTGCTCCCTCCCTGTTCGACCGCCAGACGCGGCCGCGCAAGCGTAGCCGGTCGGTCGACGACCGGGGAAACGTGCGGCCGTCATCCTCGCGTCATCGGCGCAGCACAGCATCCGCTGCCATGCGCAGGAACACCGTCGCCGGCCTCGTGCTGGCCCTGGTGGTGACGGCATTGAGCAGCCCGGTGCACGCCCAGGTCGACACCGAAGCCAGCCCCGCCTCCAGCCTCGAACCAGCCACCTCGCAGACCGCCCCGGCCGCCGAGCCGAGCCTGGCCTTCGCCGATCCCCGGTGGCGCAAGCTCGCACCCGGCAAGGGCCCGGCCGGACGCGAGGATCACACCTGGACCGTCGACGGCAACGGCCGCTTCGCGTACCTCTTTGGTGGCCGAGATGGCGGCAGGGAGTTCGGTGACCTCTGGCGCTACGACCTGCGCCGCGATCGCTGGCAGAAGCTGGCCCCGAAGGGCATGCGCCCGCAGCCGCGCTTCGGCCACAGCGCGGTCTGGACCGACAGCCATGGCCTGGTCATCTTCGCCGGACAGCGCGGCGACGACTTCTTCGACGATCTCTGGGCCTTCGATCCCGGCCAGGGCAAGTGGCGCAAGCTGCCCTCCGGCGGCTCCGGTCCCAAGCGTCGCTACGGCTCCTGCATGGTGGTCGGCCCCGACGGCCGGCTGTGGATCAGCCACGGCTTCACTTCCAGCGGCCGCTTCGATGACACCCGCGCCTACAACCTGAAGCAGAAGAAGTGGGCGGCCATCACGCCCGACGGGCGCAAGCCGGGCGAGCGCTGCCTGCACGACTGCTTCACGACCGCCGCGGGTGAGATGGTGCTCTATGGCGGCCAGGACGACGGCGCATTCGCTCTCGGCGACCTGTGGACGATGGGCCGGGACCGGACGTGGCGGCGCCTCGGCGACCCCGCACCGGCGCCTCGCCGCCTCTACGCGGTGACCGAGGCCGGCGATCAGGCCTACCTCTTCGGTGGCGCAGGGGAGGACAACGCGGCCTTCAACGACCTCTGGCGCGTGGATCGCGAGACGCTCGAGTTCGAGCGCGTCCGGGTGGCGGGCAACCATCCGGCCGCGCGTTACGCGGGCACCCTCATCACCGATCCCGAGCGTGGGCGGCTGCTGCTCTTCGGTGGCCAGGGCCGGAAGGCCAAGTCCGATGTCTGGGAGCTGGTCGACCGCTCCGGTTCCGTGCATGCAGCGGAAGTGCCGGCGGGCTCGGAGGAGGGAGACGAGCCGGACGCGATCGTGGAGGAGACCCCTGCGCCGACGCCCGCTGCCTCCGGCGGCTGACCCGTTTCACCACGCGGCCGCAGGAGCGGAAGCGCATTAGCGGCTACTCTGTGAGCATCATCGCGCACCCGCTGCGCCTGCCCACCCAGAGGTGAACACTTGACGGGCGAGCCCGCACCGATCCCAGCCACACCTGAGGTGTCCGAGCCCCAGGAGCAGTCGAGCACGCGCTCCAAGGTGAAGGACGCGGTCATCGAGATCGTCACCACCGTCGGTCTTGCGGTCATCCTCTACCTGGTCATCACGACCTTCTTCGTGCAGACCTTCCGCGTGGAGCAGCACTCGATGCAGAACACGCTGCAGCCGGGCCAGCACCTGCTCATCGACAAGATCACGCCCCGCTTCGACGATTACTCACGTGGCGACATCGTCGTCTTCCATCCTCGCGGGCAGACCGACCAGACGCCCTACATCAAGCGTGTCATCGGCGTCGGCGGGGATCGCGTCGAGATCGCGCGAGGAGCGGTCTGGATCAACGGCGTGGGCCTCGATGAGACGGCATACACCTATCCCGCTCCCGAGCCCGGCCAGAACGAGGCCACGCTGCCCACGCCACTCAGTGGCCAGACCCAGTGGGAGGTACCCGAGGGTCAGCTGTTCGTGCTGGGCGACCATCGCCAGGCGTCCACCGATTCGCGCCGGGAGACGGTCGGCCTGGTCGACATCGACGACGTCGTCGGTCGCGCCTGGCTGCGCTTCTTCCCGCTCGATACCCTCGGCCTCATCCCGGTCCCCGAGTACGAGGAGCTCGACGCCGCCTAGTCCGAGCGGAGCTCAGGCGTCCGGGGATTCAGGCACCTCGTCGCGCCAGGCATGGCGGGGCTCATAGCCCAGCACCTCGCGGGCACGATCGATGGCCAGCAGGGTTTCGCGCCCGCGCAGCGCACGCGTCAGCGGCACGTCCGGGTAGACCTCGGCCATGAGGCCGGCGCTGTCGCGGGTCATGCACGTGTCTGCGGCGGCGACGATGGCGATCTGGTGGCCGTCGACGGCAGCGGTCAGCCCCAGCTCGCAGGCCTGGGCCACGTCCCGCGCGTCGACGTAGCCCCACAGGTTCCACTTGCGCAGCTGTGCATCGTCCCAGTAGTCGCGGAAGGCGGCATAGTCCTGCGGCTCCATGATGTTGGAGATGCGCAGACCGACGTACGGGACGCCCGTGCGCCGCACGAACTGGTCGGCGATGGTCTCCCCGGCCAGCTTGGCCAGGGCGTACGACGACTCAGGCCGCGGGGGGTGGGTCTCATCGACCGGCGCGAACGCGGGCGGCTGGTCGAAGGGCAGGCCCAGCACCGTCTCGCTCGAGGCGTAGACCACGCGAGACAGGCGATGCGACTCGGCAGCGGCGAAGACGTTGTAGGTCGAGAGCATGTTGATGCGGAACGTCTCTGCGACCGGGCGCACCTCCGGCGCCGGGATGGCCGCGAGGTGCACGACCGCGTCAGCCCCTGCGAGCGCCTCGTAGGCCTGGCCGGGATCGGTCAGATCCGCCACCAGGCACAGGCCGTGGTCGCTGCCATCGTGCTGCCAGTCGACGTTGAGCACGTCGTGGCCGGCGCCTCGCAGATGCTCGACGGCCCAGCGTCCGGCCTTGCCGCTGCCGCCCGTCACGACGATCCTCATGTGCCCGCCTCCACGCCTTCGTCACCATCGGTTCAGCCTCACAGTATGCCCACCGAGCCATCGGCAACGCCCATCCCGGTGCTACCCTCCGCCGATGTCGTCCCCCCGCGACGTCGTCGTCCGAGAGCTACGCCCGGCCGAGCAGACCGCGGCCATCGACCTGCTGGCCGACGCGTTCCTGGGCTTCCCGGCGCTGAGCGTCGTCGTCGGCACCGACCGTGGCGCACGCGACCGCCTGCGGCGCATCTTCGCCATGGAGTTCGAACCGGGGTCGCGGATCTCGGCCCTGGCCGCTGAGCTCGACGGTCGTCTTGTGGGCGCCCTCACGTTCGTCGATTCGCCCGCTTGCTCCGCCGTGAGCGCCGGGCGCATGGTGCGCTTCATGCGTGTCGCGGGGCCCCGTGTGGTGCAGGCCATGCGCATGTTCGGCCGCATCGAGCGGCTCCACCCCCGGGCACCGCACCGCCACGTGCCGTCCATCGGCGTCCTGCCGGGACAGCAGTCGGCCGGGATCGGCCGGCGACTGATGGAGGCCTTCGGCGACGGCTGCGACCGGGCCGGGCGCGCGGCCTACCTCGAGACCATCCGCTGGTCAGACCCGTCGCGGCCGTCGCACGAGCGCTTCTACGGCCGGCTCGGCTATGCCGTGAAGGCGGTCATCCCCATGACCGAGGAATGGTCGGTGTTGACGATGGCACGGGCGCCGGGGGCGAAGGGCGTCTAGCCCGGCGCCTCATCGGCCAGCAGCTTGCGCAGCGCCTTGGCCAGCAACTCTGGTTGGGCGCCTTCAGGGTCGAGCACCCGGTGCATGGTGAGACCGTTGGCCAAGGCGTCGAAGATGATGCCCAACTCGCGCCCATCGAGGTCCCGGGTCGCCTGGGATCCAGCCAGCTTCTCGCTCAGGGCTTCGCCCATGGCTTCGCTCGCACTGAGTAGCGGAGCCCGCAGGCTGGGATCGCGTGCCGCCGCCAACCAGAACTCGACGAGCAGGATCTCCAGCTGCGGATCGGACCCGGGCTGCCGGGCGAGCTCTCTGGCGATCTCGGGCAACAGCTCCAGCGGCGCGGCCTCGATGGCCTGCCGTCGCGCAGCGGCCGCGCGACCAGCTTCCCGATCAAGGAGCGCTCGGAAGAGGTCCGACTTGCGCGTGAAGTTGGAGTAGACCGCGCCCTTGGTGAAGCCGGCCGCATCGGCCACGTCGTCCAGCGAGGCGCCGTGGTAGCCCTTCTCAGCGAAGACCTCGATGGCCGCATCCAGCAGCAGCTCGCGCGTCATCTCCTTGCGCTCGGCCCGTGACAGGCGAGCCCCGCCGGCGCCCGCTGCCCGCGTCGTCTCCGGTTCCCAGATCTCGCTCAGCGCGGCACGGAGCTCGATCATCGCCTCACGCAGCGCATCGCTCGTCTCCTGGCGCGCTGCGCCGAGCTCGAGACGGACCTCGGCCGCGGCCGCGCGCGTCTCGCGACGGATCTCTGCAGCAGCGTTTCTGATGGCCTGGTCGGCCTTCGTGTCCCTCGGCATCGCAGTCAGGATACCACCTGGTATGCAGATACTGCAAGGTATTGACATTCTGACCAGTATGTGGATACTTCATGGTATCCGGATGCCAGATGCCAACCCAGGAAGAGGACAAGGAGCCATGCTGCTGGAGATCCATGACATCAGGAAGTGCTACCGCAGACGCTTCCGACCCGGCCACGACGTGCAGGCCAGCGATGGCGTCACGCTGCAGGCCGATGCCGGCCAGGTCTACGGTCTGCTCGGCCACAATGGCGCGGGCAAGACGACGCTGGTCAACCAGGTCGTCGGACTGCTGAAGCCCGACGCGGGCACCATCCACGTCGACGGGGCCGATCTGGTCGCCAACCCGGATCGCGCCCGCCAGGTCTGCT
>JASFQX010000070.1:0-6853 GCA_050115215.1 Chloroflexota bacterium | reverse complement strand
ATCGTAGGTTGTCGCGGGCATCGTCGACGGCAGGCGCTCCCCTGCCGCTCGTCGGCGTCGCTCGGCCTCGAGCGCTGCGGCCATCTCCTGCCCGATGACGACGTCGTCCGGACCGCTCCTGCGCTTCTGCTCGCCGTTCACCGGCTGAGTATGCGCACTCAGCCGCCGCTGTCGAGGTAGGCCAGCACCGCCAGCACGCGGCGATGACCCTCGATGCTGCCGGGCAGGTCGAGCTTGCCGAAGATGTTGCTGATGTGCTTCTCGGCGGCACCCTCGGTGATCGAGAGATGCTCGGCGATGCCGGCGTTGGTGCGGCCCTCGGCCATCGCGGCCAGCACCTCTCGCTCCCGCGGCGTCAGCTCCGCCAGCCGGTCATCGCGCCGTCGCTGCACCATCAGCTGGGAGACGACCTCAGGATCGAGCGCGGTCCCGCCCCCGGCCACGCGCCGCAGCGCATCGACGAACTCGCGCACGTCGGCCACCCGGTCCTTGAGCAGGTAGCCGACGCCGCCGGCGCCGTCGGCCAGCAGCTCAGAGGCGTACTGCGCCTCCACGTACTGGCTGAGCACGAGCATGGGCGAGCGTGGCACCAGCCGCCGCGCCTCGATGGCCGCGCGCAGGCCCTCGTCGCGCTGGCTCGGCGGCATGCGCACGTCCACGACCGAGACGTCCGGCCGATGTTCCACCACCGCCGCCACGAACGAGGGCCCGTCACCCACCGCGGCGACCACGGTTCCGACGCCGTCCTCGATGAGCCGGACAAGGCCCTCGCGCAGCAGCACCGAATCCTCCGCGATCGCGACCCGCAGCTGTGCCTGCTCCATGCCCCGATGATGCCCCACGCAGGCCCGGGTGACAGGCCGACACGACACGTACCCCATGGGAGGTGGGGCTAGCCCCACCAGCAAGACGCCAGCCCGCCCGCCACCAAGACGCCCGCTGCCCGGATTGGTCCGGCATCCCTCTCTCCGTAGCGTTGTCGGTGCCCGAACACCCGCCGCGGCACTCCCCGCCGCTGCACCACACACCACAGACCAGAGGGAACCATGAGACTGCTACGCGACCTGGGGCGACGAAGGCTCCGCACCACGCTCACCATCCTTGGCATCACCATCGGCATCTGGGCGCTGGTGGTATTCGGATCGATGGCCAACAAGATCAACGCCATCGTCGACGGCGGCAGCACCTTCTATGCGGACAAGGTCACCGTGGCCGCTCGCGGCTCGGGCATGGGCTTCGGCCAGCCCATGGACATCGGTACGGCCGCGGTCGTCGAGAGCATCGACGGCGTGGCCGTGGCCATGCCCTCGGTGGGGATGCCCATGGACGGCGAGATGAGCGGCGGCGGCATGGGCATGGAGTACATCTCCGGCCAGGTCGCCGGTGCCGACCAGGGCCTCGAGTCGTACGTGCTCAGCATCGCCAACGGGCGTGAGCTGACGCCCCAGGACGAGGGCGCGTACGTGACCGTGCTCGGCTCCGATCTCGCCCGCCAGTTCGACGTCTCCGTCGGCGACAGCGTCGAGATCCGCGGCCGTGCCTTCGAGGTCGTGGGCGTCCTCGAGCCCACCCTGACCATGCCCGACAGCTCGGCCATGATGCCGCTCGCGGCCAGCCAGGAGCTGTACGTCGAGATGATTCCGACGATGTTCGCGGACGAGCTCGATCCCAGCCAGGTCGTGACCGGGCTGACCGTCTACCCCGAGCCCGGCGTCGACCCCGAAGCGCTCGCCGAGGTCATCCGCGCCGCCGATCCCACGCTGGAGGTGATGTCCGGCTCCGACTTCGACGAGGCCATCGGCTCGACCACGGCCATCTTCAACGCCATCCTCGTGGGCATCGCGCTCATCAGCCTCGCCGTGGGCGGCCTCTCGGTCATCAACACCATGGCCATGTCGGTCGCCGAGCGCACGCGCGAGATCGGCATCAAGCGCGCCATCGGCGGCAGCCGCATCCGCATCGTCAGCGAGCTGGTGGCCGAGTCCGCCCTTATCGGCTTCCTCGGCGGCATCACGGGCCTGGCCCTGGGTGCGGCCGTGGCCATCCTGGGCAACGAGCTCGGCCGCGAGTCCGGCTTCCTGCTCTTCCTGCTCACGCCCTGGACCGCCATCACCGCGGTGGCCTTCTCCACGCTCCTCGGCGCGGTGGCCGGCTTCATCCCCGCCCTGCACGCCGCGCGGCTCGATCCGGTGGCCGCGCTCCGCTACGAATGACCGCTCCACGAACCCGCCTTGACCCACCCTTCCAGCTCCATACCGACCGAAAGGACCTCCACATGATCAGCAACGCCCTCATCGAAGCCCGCGACCTGCGCAAGACCTACCAGCTGGGCAAGCGCGCCGCGGTCCCGGCCCTGCGGGGGGTGGACATCAGCATCGCCCAGGGCGAGATGGTCGCCATCATGGGCCCGTCGGGCTCGGGCAAGTCCACGCTCATGCACATCCTCGGCCTGCTCCACGCGCCGGAGATGGACGGCGGGCCCCGCCCCGAGCTGTGGTTCGAGGGCCGGGACACGACCCGGCTCTCCGAGGCCGAGCGGACGAAGATCCGGGCGACGCGCATGGGCTTCGTGTTCCAGTCCTTCAACCTGGTGCCGACCCTGACCGCGCTCGAGAACGTGATGCTGGCCTGCGACTACGCCGGCCTGAAGGGCGCCTCCGCCCAGGCGGCGGGCGAGCACGTGCTTCGCCTGGTGGGCCTGGCTGACCGCGCCGGCCACCACCCGGCCGAGCTGTCGGGAGGCGAGCAGCAGCGCATCGCGACCGCCCGGGCGCTGGTCAACCGCCCCTCGCTCATCCTCGCCGACGAGCCCACCGGCAACCTCGACTCCACGCGTGCCGGGGAGGTCCTCGAACTGCTGCGCCGGTTCAATCGCGAGCATGGCCAGACGATCCTGCTCGTGACCCACGACCCCGAGGTGGGCGACGCCTGCGACCGCGTGGTCCACGTGCGCGACGGGCTCATCCAGGACCACGTTCCGGTCGCCGTGCCGATCGCAGCAGAGACCGTGCCGGGTACCGCCATCCCGACCGCGGCCTAGGCCCCGGTCCGCGCGAACACCGGTGGTAGGGTCGAGATGATGAACACGAGCGGGGGCGCAGCCGGAGTCGCTCCGACGGGAGGGCAGACGCTCTCGGTGCGCTCGTTCCTGCTGTCGCCGCTCGACCCTGCCACCTGGCGAGCCGCGCTCGCCGTCCTCATCGGCCTCGCCGTCCTCGGCGTGGGCTTCAACCTGCTCTTCACCATCTGGTCGATCGGCGGGAGCCTGATCGTCGTCCTCGTCGGCATCCCCATCATCGGCCTGGGCATCGAGCTCTGCCGCTACGTGGCCAGGGCCGAGCGCTGGCGCATGGAGATGATCGACGGCCGGCCCATGGTGGCGCACGCGTATCGGCCCATCGACTGGAACCCACGTGCCCCCTACGGCGACTGGCTGCGGCAATACGCCGAAGGGCAGTTCCTCGACTTCAGCCGCTGGCGAGACGTGGTCTACGTGCTCATCGGCTTCCCCCTCGCGGTACTCGAGTTCGCGCTCCTGGTCGCGCTCTGGGCCACCGTCCTCGGGCTCGGCATCGGCACGCTGGTGCTGCTCTCCGGCGGCGCCACCGGCGCGGAGGAGATCCCTGCCATCGCGCCCATCATCACCAGCCTCATGGCCCTGGCGCTCATCCCGGTGGCTGCGTTCGTCACCCGCGGCATCATGATCGTCCAGCGGGCCATCGCCCAGGCGCTGCTCTGCGTCGACCCCACCGAGGCGCTGCGCCAGGACGTCGAACGGCTGCGCGAGTCCCGCTCGGCGGCGGTCGAGCTGGAGGCCTCCGAGCTGCGACGCATCGAGCGCGACCTGCACGACGGTGCCCAGCAACGGCTGGTGATGCTGGCCATGGACCTGGGCCGGGCGGAGGAGAAGATCGACACCGACCCCGAGGCGGCCAGGAAGCTGGTGGCGGACGCTCGCGAGCAGTCGCGCCTGGCCCTCAACGAGCTGCGCGACCTGGTTCGCGGCACGGCACCGTCGATCCTCATCGACCGCGGGCTGGTGGCGGCCGTCGCCTCCATCGGCGCCAAGAGCCGGATCCAGACGTTCATCGATTCGACGCGCATCGGCGACATGCGCTTCAGCCCGGCCGTAGAACGCGCCGGCTACTTCGTGGCCGCAGAGGCCCTGGCCAACGTGGCCAAGCACAGCGGCGCCACCCGCGCCGACGTCATCTTCTGGCGCGATACCACCCGCCTCTTCGTCGAGGTCTGGGACGATGGCCGGGGCGGGGCGTCACTCGACGATGGCGGCGGCCTGGCCGGGCTGCGCGACCGGGTGGCCACCATCGACGGCACACTGACGGTGGTCAGCCCGCCCGGCGGCCCGACGATGGTGCGCGCGGCCCTGCCCATCGCCAAGCCACCGAGCCCCTGATCCAAGCTGGAGGGTAGCCATGTCTCGCACTGTCACCACCACTCTTGTCGGGCTCGCGGCCGCGGCGCTCGCGGCCGCGGCGCTCGTGACGGGCTGTGCCTTCATCGACCGCGAGGTCGTGAGGGGCTCCGGCACCCTCGTCACCGAGGCCCTGGCCCTGGCCGGCTTCGACCGCATCGAGGTCGACCGCGTCATGGACCTGCGCGTGGGACCGGCCCAGTCGTACGCGGTCTCGTTGACCATCGACGACAACCTCGTCGAGTACGTCGGGCTGGAGGTTCGTGGCAACACGTTGCACATCGACGTCGATGATGCGGTCGACTTCCGCGATGCCACACACCTGGTCGAGGTCACGATGCCGACCCTGCGCCATCTCGGACTCCACGGGAGTGCCAGCGGCGAGATGGCCGGCTTCGACGATGGGGAAGACCTGGAGCTCGACATCTCCGGCGCGAGCGACCTGGCCTGTGGCGACGTGACCGCCGATGAGGTCTCGATGGACCTCTCTGGTGCCAGCTCCGTCGACTGCACGGGCGTCGTGGCGAGGGAGCTGCGGGCGGAGCTCTCGGGTGCCAGCGAGCTCCGAATGAGCGGCAGCGGCACGGCCGCGTCGCTCCGTGGGAGCGGCGCCAGCGAGTTCGACCTGCGGGGCTTCGAGCTCGAGGACGTCGATGTCCGGCTCTCTGGTGCCAGCTCGGCGGAGGTCGACGTGAGCGGCAGGCTCGAGGCCGACCTCAGCGGCGCCTCGAACGTGCGCTACGCGGGGTCGCCGTCGCTCGGCAGGATCGACACCTCGGGCGCCTCGAAGGTCGAGCCCGCCGATTAGCGGCCGGGCCCGGCGGCCTGGCCGTCGGCCGGTCGGGCGGAGGGGCCGTCGGATCAGACCGTGATGACGACCTTGCCGGCGGCCGCCCCGGACTGCACGAGAGCCAGCGCCTCGGGCACGCCATCGAGCGGGTAGCCGCGATCGATGTGGGGCCTGATGCGACCGTCGGCCAGCATGGCGGCGAGGTCGGCCAGGTCCTGCACGTCGTTCTGGCGCCACATGAGCAGGCCCATCCTGCGACCGGTCGCCAGGCCCACCACGGGCGCGATGAGCAGCGACTCGACGTAGGCGCGGCCGCTGCCGCCGATGAGCACGTAGCCCCCGCCGCGCGCGAGCGAGTGGCGCACCCCGACGAGGTGCCCGCGCGAGGCGATGTCGACGATGAGGTCGTAGCGCTCACCGCTGGCGCGGTAGTCCTCGACGGTGTAGTCGATGACGTGGTCGGCGCCCGCCTCGCGCACCATGGCCATCTTCTCGGTGCGGCAGACACCGGTGACCTCGGCGCCGTAGGACTTGGCGATCTGGACCGCGAACGGCCCCACGTTGCCCGAGGCGCCATTGACCAGCACGCGATCGCCGGGCCGCACCGGCCGCTTGTCGCGCACGCCCTGGAGGGCGAAGATGCCCGCCGATGGCGTAGCCCCGGCGGCTTCCCAGGAGACCCCGTCCGGGATCGGCACCAGCGCCGACTCGGGCACGCTCACGTACTCGGCCCAGGCGCCCGAGCCCACCCCGAAGATCTCACCCAAGACGCGGTCGCCGGGGCCGAACCGCGACGCGTCGGGCCCGACCGACTCGACCTCGCCCGCCAGGTCGATGCCCGGGATGGTGGCGCGGGGCGTGCGCAGGCCGGTCCCGAAGCGCGTGGCCCAGGGACGGCCGGTCACGTAGTCGACGTCGGCCATGTTCACCGACGAAGCTCGGACGCGGACGAGCACCTCGCCGGCCTTGGGGGCGGGGATGTCCACCTCTTCGAGACGCAGGACCTCCGGCCCGCCGTACTCGGAGCGAACGATGGCTTTCATCACCGATGAGGGTGCCACAGGTGCCGACTACGCCGGCCAGGTCTCGGTCAGGCTGAAGCCGCGCCGTCGCAGCTCGGCAGCGTAGTCGGGGCCGGACACCGCCAGCTCGGCCGGATTGACCCCACGCGGCGTGCGTCCGTGCGCGTTCATGATGGCCTTCAACGCGCCGTCCCAGCCGGTGGTGCGCTCCATGGCCGTGAAGCCGGTGGCCTCGTCGAAGCGGTCGATGAGCTCGACGCGGACCTGGGCCTCCCGGCCATCCTTGCGACCCTTCGCCAGCACCCGCACGATGACCAGGTCCGGCTCGCCTGGTTCCGCCCGGATCCTGGGCTCGAGCAGGGCGTGGAGCACGTCGCGCGGCACGATCGACTGACCGTTGAGCTCGATGGGCTCCTCGTCGAGCAGGCCCGCGATGGTGTACGCACGCCACTCGGCGAAGTGGCCCGGCCAGCGCAGCGTCTTGTTCCAGAGCGTCTTGAGACGGCCCTCGAAGGTCCAGGGCATGGTGCTCGTGCCGCCGCCGGCCACGAACGCCTCCATCTCCCCGATGTCGCCGCCGAAGTCGACGGTCTCGTAGTCCGCAGGCTC
>JASFQX010000069.1:0-6920 GCA_050115215.1 Chloroflexota bacterium | reverse complement strand
GACCGGCTGCGGCCCATCGACCCCACCGCCGACGGGTTGCTGCCGGAGGTCGTGAAGGCGACGCGGCTCATCGCGGAGCACGTCGGCGATGACGCGTTCTTCCTGGCTGAAGCTGACCAGGGCCCTCTCAGCCTGGCCACCCAGATCGTGGGCATCGAGGAGCTCCTGATCGCCCTGATGGAGCCGGAGAAGCACGAGCACGTCCGGCGACTCCTGGAGTACACCACCCAGCAGGTCATCACCTATGCGCGGGCGCTGATCGAGGCGGGTGCGGACATGACCGGCATGGGCGACTCGATCGCCGGCCCCGATGTCTGCTCACCAGCTCAGTACCGCGACTTCGCGTGGCCCTACGAACGCGAGGTGGTGAAGACGCTGGCGGCAGACGATATCCGCATCGGGCTGCACATCTGCGGCGATGCCACCCGCATCGTCGGCGACATGGTCGCGACCCGATCGCCGCTGCTGGCGATCGACTTCAAGATCGACCGCGCCGCCGCCAAGGCTGCCGCTCGCGGCGCGACGACGCTGATCGGGACGACCGACCCCAGCGCCGTCATGACCCACGGCACGCCAGAAGACGTCCGTGCGGCGGCACGCTCCGACCTGGAGATCCTCGCGGACGGCGGCGGCTTCATCCTGTCCCCTGGCTGCGCCCTCCCCTACGAGACGCCAGACGCGAACATGCGCGCGCTCGTGGAGACCGCCAAGGTAGAGGGCTGGTACACCTAGGCGGATCGCGCGACGGCCATCCGGCGGCGGTGCGCGATGGCCGCGCCGATGATCCCGGCGGCGCTGCCCAGCTCGGCCCACAGCATCGGCGGCGGCGCCGGACGGGTGCTCAGGCGGGCAGCATAGGTCGACTCGAGCTCATCTCGCCACAGCCCGGTCGACCTTGAGACGCCGCCCCCGACGACGACCGCACCGGGGTCCAGCAGCCGGACCAGCGTCGCCAGACCCTCGCCCAGGGCCTGCCCGGCCGACCGGACGATCGAGGTCGCCTCCCGGTCGCCGCTCGCGACCCGCGCGAAGACCTCCGAGGCTCCGCTGGCCCGGCGGCCGGTACGCGACTCGTACCGTTCCCGCATTCCCTCACCCGAGGCATAGCGCTCCAGCCGGAGCGTCGACGTCTCCTCCACATGGCGGGACACCTCGAGCTCACCGAGAGCGATGGCCTCGCCGCGGACGCCGTGCCGGGCACGTCCGTCTTCGACGAGCGCGTAGGAGAGCCCGGTGCCCACGATCACGAAGGCGTAGCTGTCCACACCGCGGGCCACGCCATGCGCACCCTCCCCCAGGGCTGCGCAGCGCACATCGGACTCGACCGTGACCGGGCCGAGGCAGGCGAGCGTCTCGGCAGGCTGCTCGGTCCAGGCGGTGACCTCGTGACTCGTGAGGCGCCCCCCAGGGTCGACGTACTCCGGGAAGCCCGCGCCGATACCGTCCACGGTCAGCCCCATGGCCTCGGCGACGCCGACCAGCTCCCGCGCGAGCTCGAACGTCACCTTCAGCCCGGGGTCGCGGGCGCCGTCGACCAGCGTGGAGCGCTCCCGCACGTGCAGGAGTGTGCCGTCGGTATCGACCAGGCCCCCGGCCACCTTGGTCCCGCCCACGTCCAGGCCGAGCACGACCGACCGCTGCATCACCTCATTCCGCTCGCTCGATGTGCCAGCGGGCATCGATCGGCGACGACCCGCCCTTTGGCGTCGGCCCGGACGATCGGCATCGTGGCATCACAGCTCCTTGACGGCCGCGTACCAGACGCGATCGGCGACGTCGACGATGGTCTCCCCGATGCGAGACAGGCGCCGATAGAGCTCGCGGCGCCCCATGACCTCACGCACGAGCTCGTGATCGGGCGCACCCTCGCGGTCGAGATGCACCAGGGCGCTCATCGCCTGACGGTAGACCTTCTCCAGGCGGCGCGCGCACTTGGTCGCGTCGTCGGCGGCCGCGGTTGCGATGCGGTGACCATCCGTGCCAGCGTTGTCGGCGATCGCGTCGAACGCGCGCGAGAGATGCATCGTGCCTTCACGCAGGCACTGGGCCATCTCGGCTATCGCATCGTCGGGGGCCATGTCCATGACCTCGGCTTCTCGCACGACGTTCTTCGAGTCCGTCAGCACCTTGTCGAGCAGCTGACTGAGGATAAAGATGTCCTCAGGACTGATGGGCGTGATGAAGGCATCGCGCAGCGCGACACGCACCGCACGCTTGGCGTCATCGGCCTCGTGTTCGGTCTCGCGGACGCGCGCGGCGGCCGCGGCGTCGCCGGACGCCCAGGCGGCGAAGGCGTCCATGCCGGTGACGGTGATGGCCATCTGCTCCCGCAATCCGCCGAGTACGTCATGATCGTCGGGCAGGAACCATTGAACGGTGAGTCGTCGGAACCGCATCATCACGCTCCAGCGAGGTACCACCATAACGGCAGCGTCACGATGGCAAGGATCGCCGCCGCCGGCATCGTGGTCAGCCAGGCGAAGCCGATCCCACGCACCACGCCCCAGCTGACATGGTGCCAGCGGCGGCGGCCCGCGCCGATGCCGACCACCGATGACGACACGACCTGGCTGGTCGAGACCGGCAGTCCGGCGAGCGAGGCGCCGAAGATCACACCTGCTGAGCTCGACTGGCTGACCAGGCCGTCGATGCTGTGGATGGGGTAGATGCGCTGCCCGATGGTCTTGACGATGCGCCAGCCCCCGATCGCCGTCCCGAGTGTCAGGGCCAGACTGCAGGCGAGGATGACGATGACGCCCGTGTCCGCGACGTCGTCGAGGTAGCCGGTCGCGACGAGCAGCGCAGCGATGACCCCAATCGCCTTCGATGCATCGTTGGCGCCGTGGCTGAAGGCCAGCCAGGCCGAGGTCACCCATTGTGCTGCCCGTACGGGCCGCGCGGCCGAGGTCGGCCAACGACCTGCCGAGCGGAGTGCCACCCGTTCGAGCATCCACGAGGCACCGAAGCCGATGGCCGTGGCGAGGACGATCCCGACGAGGATGCCGAGCACGCCGCCGAGGTGCCCGTCGACGATCGGGCCCCAGGCGACGGCCTCGAGACCCGCGGCGACGATGGCTGCACCGACGAGGCCGCCGACGAGAGCGTGTGAGGCCGATGAGGGGATGCCCCCGTACCAGGTGATGACGTTCCAGGCCACCGCACCGGTGAGACCGGCCCCGAGGACGACGACCGCGACCTCGGGATCGACGGTCACGATGCCGGCCACGGTGTTGGCCACCGCGGCACCGAGCAGGAACGGACCGAGCAGGTTCGCCACCGAGGCCATGAGGATGGCCGGCAGGGGCCGCGCCGCGCGCGAGGCCACGAGCGTGGCGATGGCATTGGCCGCGTCCTGGAAGCCGTTCGAGAAGGCGAATGCGAGCGCCATGCCGATGGCGGCGATCAGGACGACGTCCACGGCCTCGCCCGATCCGAGTACGAACGCTGCAGGGACGGCGCGGTCATCGGACCATCATGTCGGAACGACGCAACCTGGCTCCTTGCCGCAGGGCTGGCGTACGGCGCCTCTCTCTCTTACATCACGAATAGTCCATCTGTTATCATCTAGCCATGATTCGCACGCAGGTGTCACTGACCGAAGAGCAGATGCGTCGCCTCCGGCGCGAGGCGCGCCGACGCCACGTCTCGCTCGCGGCCATCGTCCGTGATGCCGTCGACCAGGTCGTGCCCGACGAGGATCGCTCGCGGAGCGACCGGATCGATGCCCTCCTGGAGGCGGCCGGATCGGCGGCATCGGGCAGCGGCGATGTCGCACGCGGGCACGACGAGGTGCTCGCTGGCGAACGCTGGTGACCCTGTTCGTCGACACCAGCGGCATCCTCGCCCTCATCGACCGTGACGATCCCGTACACGCAGGAACCAGAGAGGCCTTTGGCCTGGGCCGAGCGGAGCCGCTGGCGACACACGCGTACGCGGTCGTCGAGACGCTAGCGGTCGCGCGACGGCGCTTCGGCGCCGCGGTGGCCGCCGACATCATCGATCGTGTCCTGCCAGCGATCGAGATCACGCCGGTGGACGCAGAGCTTCACGCGACGGCGCTCGTAGCGTTTCGCGAGTCGGTCGGTTCGTCGGTGTCGCTCGTGGATCGAACGAGCTTCGCCTTCATGCGACGTGAGGGCATCACTCGCGCGATCGCGCTCGATGCCGACTTCAGGAGGGCGGGATTCGAGACGCTCCCCTAGAGCAGTCAGCGATCAATGGGCTGACGCACCGCCACGCGAACCGTCTCCGTCTGTCCCGGCGCGTGGAGGGAGCGGGCTCGCATCAGGTGCAACAGTACGGCCCGCGTGGACCCCGGATCGGCGATCACACGGCATCAGCTGCGCGCTGGTGACGCCGCCTTCCACCTCAGGCCCGGTCGTGGCCGTGGGGGCCGGCCGCCGCCCGCCTGGGCGGAGCTGCTCCGCGCGATCCGCAGGCCTGGCAGCGGCCCGGTCCCGTATCCTGCCCCGGTGACCAGCCACAAGCGTGACCACGTCCGCGAAGATGATCGTGTCCGCACGGTCGCCGGACTCCACGATCCGGCCGGCCGGAACGCTCAGGCAGGGACCCTGACGTGCGTGTGATCGGCATGATCTCCGGCACCAGCGCCGACGCCATCGAGGTCGTGGTCTGCCAGATCGACGGCGCCCCACCGCGCCTGGCGCTGGCCGTTCTGGCCGCACGATCGGTGCCGATCGGGCTCGAGCTCCAGCGCCGCATCCACGCCGCCGCCACCGTCGAAGGCAGCGACGTGGAGTCCATCTGTCTGCTGGACGCCGAGATCGGCGAGACATTCGCCCGGGCAGCCGTGGCCACGGTGGAGGAGATGGGCCTTCGGCCAGAGGACATGGACCTGCTCGGCTCCCACGGACAGACGCTCTGGCACGCGGTCCTCGATGACGGCTCGGTCGCCGGCTCGCTGCAGATCGGCAACGGCTCACGCATCGCCGAACGGACCGGCATCACGACCGTCAGCGACCTGCGCTCACGCGACATCGCCGCCGGCGGGCAGGGCGCACCCATCGTCGCCTACGTCGACTGGCTGCTGTCGCGCCACGAGACCGCCTATCGCGCCATCCAGAATCTCGGCGGCATCGGCAACGTGGCCTACCTGCCGCCCACCACGGACAGCGAGGCGCGGCCGCTGGCCTTCGACACAGGGCCCGCCAACGTGCTCATCGACGTGGTCATGTCCCTCATCACCGACGGGCAGCGCTCGTACGATCGCGATGGTGCCGCCGCCGCCCGAGGCACGGTCGACGAGGGCTGGGTCGCCGACCTGCTGGCCCACCCCTACTTCGAACGCCGACCACCCAAGACCACGGGGCGTGAGCTGTTCGGCCCGGCGATGGGTAGGGATCTGCTCGTCGCGGGCCGCGCTCGCGGCCTGCGCGACGAGGACATCGTGGCCAGCCTCACCGCCTTCTCCGCCGACTCGGTCGCCGATCAGTACCGTCGCTTCCTGCCGGTCGCGCCCGATGAGGTCATCGTCGCCGGCGGGGGTACGCGGAACCCGGTGCTGATGGCGCGCCTCGGCGAGCGCCTCCCCGCGGAGGCACAGCTGCTGACCTACGAAGACCTCGGCTATGCCAGCCACCAGAAGGAGGCCATCGCCGTGGCCGTGCTCGCCTACGAGACCTGGCACGGCCGCCCGGGCACCCTGCCCGAGCTCACCGGCGTCCGTCACCCCGTCATCATGGGCTCCATCAACCCCGGCCGACGGATGCCCCACGCCTGAGGGCGGATGCCCCACGCCTGAGGGCGGATGCCCCACACCTGAGGGCGGATGCCCCACACCTGAGAGAGCGGCGATCGCGGCGCGTCGATTGACTTCCGCTCACAGCGGCGCCTAGCATGCCTGTCGGGCGGCGACCTGGCGTCTCCAGGCGCCATGCGTCGCGCCGAGAGGAGGAGATCACGATGCGATCATCCAGACTGGCTCGCTTCGGGACCAGGCTGCTGACGGCGCTGGTCACCGCTGGACTGGTCGCCTCGCTGGCCGGCGGAACGGTGTCCGCCCAGCGGGAGGGCGACCTCGTCGTCGGCGTCACGAGCGATCCGGACACGCTCTTCCCATGGAAGGCGACACAGTTCCAGGCCTTCGCCCTGCTGGGCCTCATCTACGACTCGCTGGTGGAGTTCGATCAGGACCTCAACGTCGTACCCAGCATCGCCGAGAGCTGGGAGGTGTCCGATGACGGCATGGCAGTCACGTTCAAGATCCGCGAAGGCGTCACCTTCCACGACGGGAAGCCGCTGACCTCGGCCGATGTGAAGGCCTCCCTCGATGCCATCCTCGATGAGGCGACGGGCGCCGTGGCGCGTTCATCGCTGGCCTCGGTCGCATCGGTCGACGCGCCCGATGACGCTACGGTGGTCCTCAATCTCACCAGCCCTGATGCAGGCATCCTCGCCGGGCTGGCCGGACCCAACCTCGCCATCGTGTCGCAGGACGACACGGAGGAAGGACTCAGCAGCACGCCCAACGGCACGGGCCCCTTCGCCTTCGGCAGCCGCAGGCCGAACGAATCGCTGACCCTCGTGGCCAACGAGAGCTACTGGCGCGAGGGCGAGCCCAAGCTCGCGAGCGTCGAGTTCCGGGTCATCCCCGACGAGTCCTCCATCGTCGACGGCCTGCGCTCCGGCAACGTGCAGCTGACGATCCTCAACGACCCGCTCGTGGCCACGACCGCCGAGGGCGACGGCATCAACATCTCGAGGACTCCCCAGCTCGCGTATCACGTGCTCATGATCAACCACAACCGGCCGCCGCTCGACGACCTGAACGTGCGCCTGGCCATGCAGTGCGCGGTCGATCGCCAGGAGGTGCTGGACACCGCGGCGCTCGGCGAGGGAGCCGTCATCGGTCCTATCACCTCACCGGCCTACCTCAGCGACCCGTCCGCGCGGCCATGCCC
>JASFQX010000068.1:0-6963 GCA_050115215.1 Chloroflexota bacterium | reverse complement strand
TGTTCCAGGCGCCCTTGACGTGGAGCTCGGCGAAGGCCCAGCGATCGCGCGCGTCAACGACCCAGGCGCCAGCCGCACGGGCAGCCGAGAACTCCGGTGTGGTCAGCGCCTGCGCCGAGGGCGGATCGGTCAGCACTCTGGGTCCGCGGCGATTGAGCGGTGCCATGCGACGGTAGTAGCTCGGGTAGCGGGTGCGCCCGGCCACGAGCTCGTCCTTGAAGTGCTCGAAGTCCGACGCGCCGAAGGCCGGGTTCCAGCGCTTGAGGGCGCCGATGGTGGCCAATCCGCCGATGTCCACGTCGCCGGCCACGCAGAACGAGCCGGCGCCGTGCGTGGGGTATACCACGACCTGGTCGGGGAGCGTCTCCAGTCGTCGCATCGTGCGGTACTGGACCTCGGTCATCTCGGCCGTGCGAGCAGTCCCCAGCAAGTCGGTTCGGCCGACACCACCGATCAGCAGCGAACCACCGGAGAAGAGCGCGGTCGGGCTGCCGTCGCCTCGCTGCAGCTCCCAGCTCACGTGCTCCGGCGTGTGACCGGGCGTGGCGCGAGCGATCAACCCGGCGCCACCGAGGTCCAGCTCGTAGCCCTCACCCGCGGGCTGGTGGGACCAGCGGTAGCCGCCGCCGGCTGGTGCCACGACACTCGTCTGCTGCGTGGACGCGAGCTCGAGCGCCCCTGAGAGGTAGTCGTTGTGGACGTGCGTCTCCAGCGCGTGGGTGATCCGCCACCCGCGCTCCTGGGCTGCCTCACGAACGCGCCAGGCGTCGCGCGGCACGTCGATCGCCACGGCGCGTCCGGCGAGGGCGACGAGGTAGGTGCTGTTGCCGAGCCCCGGGGTCGGGATGGCCAGGACCTCCGGGTCACGGGCGGAGACGTCTTCCACTCTCAGAGGCTACCGCGCGGCCCGCTCGGGCATGGCACCAGACCCGCCGTCCTGTGCGTCGTCGCCGGGGCTTCCGTCTGCGCGCGCCGGGCCTGCCGCCGAGGTGCGCGGGAGGGCGCGCAGGGTGGCGGTCATGACCGACCCGTGGCCGGCGTCGGCGTAGCGGTGGCCGAACTCAGCCAGCCGCGGTTCCAGTCGAAGCGCATCCTCGAGCACGGGCCCGGCCTCGCCCGACCGACCGCTGGTGGCCAACGCCATGGCCAGCCAGAAGGCCAGCTTGGGCTCTTCAGGTGCCAGCTCGTGCGCGGTCGTGATGCGCTCGAGCGCGAGCCCGAGCTCGCCGGCCTTGTTGGCATCCATGGCGGCATCGAAAGCCTCGTAGGCGCGGCCGAGGCGCAGCAGTCGCCCCAGCTCTTCCAGCGGCTGCGGGGAGGAATCGACGCGCAGATCGAAGCGATGGACCCATGGCTTCGTGGCCGGGGCGCCCGGGGCCACCAGCAGCGCCGCCGACCGGGTGCCGCGGATGTCGCCGCCCTCGCGCTCCGCCGCCCGCAGGGCCTCGACGAGGCGGTCGGCCAGGTCGCCCTCGGCCCCGCTGAAGGCCACCTGCATGGCCAGCCACACGTCGGGGCGCTCGACCATGTTGGCCTGGGCACTCAGATGCGAGCCGGAGACGTGGCCGGCTTCGGCCACGCAGTCGCGGCCGGTGTGGGCCGCCGACGCGCCGGCCAGGTCGACCACGCCGAGCTGGCGGACCTCGCGACTGGGGTCGGCCTCCATCAGCTCACGCAGGGCCACCGGAGCCGGCAGGCCAGCCCGGAGCCGGGCCAGCGCCAGCGGTCCCAGGTCCACGTTGGTGAACGACTGGGTCGCCACGGCGCCGACCCCGGGTTCGACCCACGGGACCATGGCCCCCACGGCCGGTCCGCCAGTGGCGACGGCGATCCCGAGCTCGCCGGTCTCGGGATCGAGCGCGACGATCGAATACGTCATCGGTGCCTGTGCCCCTGCCTCCTTCGCGCTCCAGCATAGTGCGGGCCCGGGTCCCCAGACATCCGCGCATGGCGCGCTGCTAGGCTAGGGCCACGATCACACGCGTGGTCGACATCGGTGCCGCGACCCGCCGCCGTCCCGTAGCGGCTCGCCGGCCCTGTCGCGGGCATCGGCGGCTGCTCGCGCTCCGCGTGAGCCGCCAGCCACATCGATGACGACGAGGAGGACACCGGGAGGTGCAACCGTGCAAGTCTCAAGACGTCTGCTAGTGACACTCATGGCCGTCCCGCTGGCCGTGGCCCTGCCGACCGCGGCGATGGCCCAGGACGAGGGCTCTGGCGGCACGCTGGTCGCCGCCATCGGCGCCGAGCCGGATCAGCTGGACCCGCAGGTGACCTCGGCCTACGTCAGCTTCCAGGTGCTGGAGAACGTGTTCGACACGCTGGTCGAGCCGGACGAGAACCTGGAGATGGTGCCGTCGCTCGCCGAGTCGTGGGAGGTCAGCGAGGACGGCCTGACCTACACCTTCCAGCTTCGCGACGACGTGACCTGGCACGACGGCAGCCCGCTCACCGCCGCGGACGTCGTCTACAGCTACGGACGCATCCGGGAGTCGGCCAACAACGGCTGGCGCTTCGGGACCGTGACCGACGTCTCGGCGCCCGACGACACGACCGTCGTCTTCACGCTGAGCGCCCCCACGCCGAACCTGCTCTCGCACATCGGCGCCTTCAAGGGCATGGGCATCGTCCAGCAGGCCAATGTCGAATCGGGTGACATCACCACCGCGCCCATCGGCACCGGGCCCTTCATGCTCGAGTCGTGGACGTCGGGCGACTCCATCGAGCTCGTGCGCAACGACGCCTACTGGGGCGGTGCGCCCAGCCTCGACGGCGTGACCTACCGCTTCATCCCCGACCCCACGGTGGCGCTGACGAACATCCAGGCCGGTGAGGCGCACTGGACCGACAACCTGCCCGAGCAGCAGGTGAACAGCCTCAAGGACAGCACCGACATCGTGGTCGACGCCGTGCCCAGCAACGACTACTGGTACTTCGCCCCGAACCAGGCACGCGAACCGTTCAACGATGCGCGCGTCCGCCAGGCCCTCGCCTACGGCATCGACCGCGGGGCGATCGTGCAGGCGGCCACCTTCGGCAATGCCGCCGTGAACCAGACCGCCATCCCCGCCACCAGCGGCTGGTACTTCGAGTACGCACCGTACACGCGTGATCTGGACATGGCCCGCTCGCTCCTCGAAGAGGCCGGTGTGGACCAGCTGGCGATGGACCTGATGGTGGTCGCCAGCGAGAACCAGGCCGTGACGAGCGCCCAGGTGATCGCCGCGAACCTCGCTGAGATCGGCGTCACGGTGAACATCAGCCAGCTCGACGTCTCCACCTGGCTGGCCGACCAGGCCGATGGCAACTTCGACGCGTTCCTCTGGAGCTGGATCGGCAACCTCGATCCGAGCGACTTCTACTACGCCCAGCACCACAGCAGCGGCGGTTTCAACGCACAGGGCTACTCCAACCCCGACGTTGATGCGCTGCTCGACGAGGCCGCCGCGGAGACCGATCGTGACGCGCGCAAGGCGCTGTACGACCAGGCCGCCCAGCTCATCGTCGATGACGCCAGCTACATCTACATGTACAACCCCGAGATCGTCATGGCCTACAGCCCGGACGTGGAGGGCTTCGTCACGCGGGGCGACGCGGCCGTTCGCTTCGACAGCGTGAGCCTGGCCCAGTAATCCCCACGAGCCTCTGGCTCACATGATCCGCTATCTGCTCCGGCGGGCCGGCCAGGCAGTGGTCGTGCTCGTCGGAGCGGCCGTGCTCGTCTTCGCGCTCCTGCAGATCGTCCCGGGAGACCCCATCCGCTCGGCCATGGGGACACGCTTCGACCCGGAGGTCTACGCCGAGCTCCGGGCGGCGTCAGGGCTCGATCTGCCCCTGCACGAACAGCTCGTGCGCTACCTCAGCCGCGCCGCCGTCGGTGACTTCGGCGTCAGCTTCCGGAACGGGGAGAGCGTCTTCGAGATCGTCGTGGAGCGGCTGCCCGCCACCATCTCGCTCGGCGTGGCGGCCCTGGTCGTGGCGCTGCTGATCTCGTTCCCGCTGGGCATCCTCTCAGCCATCCGGCGCGGCTCCGCCATCGACCACTTCGCTCGCCTGGGGAGCCAGATCGGCATCTCCGTGCCTGACTTCTGGCTGGCCATCCTGCTCATCCTGCTGCTGACCGCGACGCTCCATCTCCTGCCTCCATCCGGCTACGTGCCGCTGACGGAGGATCCCCTGGAGTGGCTGCGTCACGTGATCATGCCGGCGCTCACGGTGGGTCTCATCTCCGGCTCGATCATGACCCGCTTCATCCGCTCGGCCACGCTGGAGTCGAACAGCCAGGATTTCGCTCGTACGGCGCGAGCGAAGGGCCTGCATGAATCGGTCGTGCTGCGCGACCACGTGCTGCGCAACGCGATGGTGCCCATCGTCACGGTGGCCGGCATCCAGCTGGCCTCGCTGCTGGCCGGCGTCATCGTCGTCGAGGTCGTATTCGCCTGGCCCGGCCTGGGGCGCCTGACCTACGACGCGGTGCTGGCCCGCGACTACACCGTCGTGCAGGGCGCGGTGCTGCTGGTGGCGGCTATCTTCCTGCTCGCCAATCTCGTCGTCGACGCGCTCTACGCCATCATCGACCCGCGGATCCGGGTCCAATGAGCGCGACCAGCCCGGTCGAGCCGTTCGACCGGCCCATCGAGGCCCAGGAGCCGCCGATCGAGGCGCCCCGCTGGGTCCTGCTCCGAGCGTTGTTCGACAGCCCGGTCACGATCTTCGCGGTCGTGGTCATCGTGATCGTGCTCCTGATGGCCATCTTCGGCGAGATGATCGCGCCCTACGGCGCCAACGAGATCAACGTCATGAACCAGCTCCAGCCGCCGAACGTGGAGCACTGGTTCGGCACCGACGAGCTGGGTCGCGACGTCTTCAGCCGCGTCATCATCGCCGCTCGCGTCTCGGTCCAGGTCAGCATCGTGAGCGTGGCCATCGCGCTGGTCCTGGGGGTGACCATCGGCCTGCTCTCGGGCTTCTTCGGGTCGTGGGCCGACATCATCGGCATGCGCGCGATGGACGTCATGTTCGCCTTCCCGGTGGTGCTGCTGGCGCTGGCCATCGTGGCCATGCTGGGCCCGGGCATCGTGCCCGCGATGATCGCCATCGGCGTGGTCTACACGCCCTACTTCGCGCGCATCACGCGCGCCAGCGTGCTGTCGGTGCGCGAGGAGACCTACATCCGCGCCGCCCGCTCGATCGGCGCCGGCAACACCCGCATCCTGCGCCTGCACGTGCTGCCCAACGTGATGGCGCCGATCATCGTCCAGACCTCGCTGAGCCTGGCCTTCGCCATCCTGACCGAGGCCGCGCTCTCGTTCCTGGGCCTGGGCGTCCAGCCGCCACAGCCGTCGTGGGGCCGGATGCTCTTCGACGGGCGCGGCTTCCTCAGCGAGGCCTGGTGGATGGCCGTCTTCCCCGGCCTGGCCATCTTCCTCACGGTCCTGGCCTTGAACCTCGTCGGCGACGCGATGCGTGATGCCCTCGATCCCCGACAGCGCTCGGCCATCGAAGCACGGTCGGGGAACCTGTGAGCGCGCTCTTCGAGCTGGTCGACTTCCGCGTCCGCATCGGCACGCGCCAGGGACCGGCCCTGATCGTCAACGGCGTCGACTGGGGGGTCGAGAAGGGCGAGACGCTGGCCATCGTGGGCGAGTCGGGCTCGGGCAAGTCGATGAGCGTGCTCTCGGCGACGGGCCTGGTGCCCTCGCCCCCCGCGCTCTTCGAGGGCCAGGCCCTGTTCGACGGCCAGGATCTGCTGGCGCTGAGCGACAAGGAGCAGCGCGAGATCCGGGGCCGGCACGTCGGCTTCGTGTTCCAGGAGCCCATGACCTCGCTGAACCCGCTGCTGACCATCGGCCGGCAGATGGCCGAAGCACCGCAGCAGCACCTGGGCATGTCGAAGGGCGAAGCCCGCGACAAGGCCGCCGAGCTGCTGAGCCTGGTGGGCATCCCCGAGGCCAGGCGCCGCCTCGACGCCTATCCCCACCAGCTCTCGGGTGGCATGCGCCAGCGTGTGATGATCGCCATGGCCCTGATGTGCGATCCGGAGCTGCTCATCGCCGACGAGCCCACGACCGCGCTCGACGTGACCACGCAGGCTCAGATCCTCGACCTCGTCACGCGGCTGCAGCAGCAGTTCGGCATGGCCGTGGTCTGGATCACGCACGACCTGGGCGTGGTCGCCGACTTCGCCGACCAGGTGGCGGTGATGTACGCCGGCCGCATCGTGGAGCAGGCGCCGACCTCCAGGCTCTACCGCTCGCCGGCACACCCCTACACGCACGGGCTGCTGGCGGCCCGGCCGCGCCTGGGCGAGCCCGAGCTGGAGCTGGCCACCATCCCCGGCGTGCCACCCGATCCCAAGCGCCTGCCTCGAGGCTGCTCGTTCTACCCGCGTTGCCCCTATCGACAGGATCCACGCTGTGAGACGGAGGTGCCACCGCTGGTGGAGATCGACAGCGGGCACTTCGTGCGTTCCTTCTACTCGCTCGCCGAAGAGCCCGTCGGGAGCGCGCCATGACGACGAGCGCGCCGGGCAACGGCAAGCCGCTGGTGGAGGCGCTGGACCTGCAGGTCCACTTCCCGGTGGGTGGCGGATCGCTGGGGCGGCCCGGGGCCTACGTGCGCGCGGTCGACGGCGTCACCTTCACCATCGAGCGGGGCAAGACGCTGGGCCTGGTGGGCGAGTCGGGCTCGGGCAAGTCGACCATCGGGCTCTCGCTGCTGGGCCTCGAGCGGCCGACCGGCGGACGCATCCGCTTCGACGGCGAGGAGGTCAGGTTCAGCGGCGCCAGCCTGAAACGGCTGCGGACGCGCGCCACGATGGTCTTCCAGGATCCCAAGGCCTCGCTCAACCCCCGGCGCTCGGTGGGCGCGAGCGTGCGCGAGCCGCTGGAGATCCACGGACTGCACAAGGGCCGCGATGCGCGCCGGGCACGCGTGGCGGAGCTGCTGGACCTGGTCGGCCTG
>JASFQX010000067.1:0-6966 GCA_050115215.1 Chloroflexota bacterium | reverse complement strand
CGGGCGAGGTGCCGGTCATCGCGGCGGAGGGCCTGCGCAAGCGGTTCGGAGAGACCACGGCGGTCGACGGTCTCAGCTTCAGCGTGACCGCTGGCTCGATCCTCGGATTGCTGGGACCCAATGGCGCCGGCAAGACCACCACCATCAAGCTGCTGACGACGTTGCTGCCGGTCGACGGCGGACGTGCCAGCGTGGCCGGCTTCGACGTGGCCACCGAAGCCGACATGGTGCGGCGGAGCATCGGCCTGGCGGGTCAGAACGCAGCCGTCGACGACAAGCTCAGCGTGCGACAGAACCTCGACCTCTTCGGTCGGCTCTATCACCTGCCCGGACCGCAGCGTGCCGCGCGCGTCGAGGAGCTGGTGGAGCGCTTCGACATGGGCGACTACGCGGACCGTCTGGCGGGGACGCTCTCGGGTGGGCAGCGGCGCCGGCTCGACCTCGTAGCGGCGCTCATCGCTGACCCCCCGGCCATCTTCCTCGACGAGCCCACCAGCGGCCTGGACCCGCGCGGGCGCAGCGCGTTGTGGGACCAGATCCGCGCCATCCGCGATGACGGAGCCGCGGTGGTGCTGACGACCCAGTACCTCGAGGAGGCGGACCAGCTGGCGGATCGCATCGTGGTCGTCGATCGCGGCGCGGCCGTCGCATCCGGCACGGCCAACGAGCTGAAGGCCCGCCTGGAGCGCGATGTGCTCGAGATCGCTGTGGCGCGGGCAGACGATCGCCGGGCCGCACTCGCCGCACTCGGTGCCGACGCCGCCGTGCCCATCGACGATCGCACCGTGCATCTGACGGTCTCCTCGGCAGCGGCTTCGCTGGCGGCCCTGCGCTGCCTGGCGGAGGCCGGCGTCGACATCGCCGACTTCCAGCTGCGCCGGCCGACCCTCGACGACGTCTTCATCGAGCTGACCGGAGAGCCGGCGCGCGATTCGGTGACCACCGAACCCGAGGAGCAGTCATGACCACCGCCACCATCGGACGACCCGACGTGGTCGTGCGTCCTTCCCTCCTGAGCCGCCTGCGCGAGACCGCCGGCGACATCCTGGCCATCACCCGCCGGGACCTCATCCGCACCGCCCGGATGCCCGAACAGCTGGTGTTCGCGGTGCTGATGGGCATCTTCTTCCTGCTGCTCTTCTACTACGTCTTCGGCGGCGTCATCAGCGCCGGCACCGGCGTCGACTACATCAGCTTCCTGCTGCCAGGGGTCCTGGTCATCACCGCCGTCAACGGTGCCCAGCAGACGGGCTCGGGACTGGCGCTCGACCTCTCCTCCGGCGTCGTCGACCGCTTCCGCTCGCTGCCCATGAGCCAGGTCGCGGTCATCGCGGGTCGCACCGTGGCCGATAGCGTGCGCAACGCGGGGGGCGTCGTGCTCGTGATCGTGGTCGGCTACCTCATGGGCTTCCGCTTCGACTCCGTTGCCGGCGCGGTCGGCATGGTCGTGCTCATCGTCGGTATCGGCTATGCCTTCTCGTGGGTCGGCGCCGCGATCGGCGCCCGCGTCCGCAACGCCGAGACCGTGGCCATGCTCTCGATGTTCTGGCTGTTGCCGCTGATGCTCGCCTCGAGCGCCTTCGTGCCCACGGCGGGGATGCACGAGCTGGTGCAGGTCTTCGCCGAGTATCAGCCGGTCTCGGTGGTCTCCGATGCAGCGAGGGCGCTGGCGTCGGGCGCGCCAGCCGAGGGCGCGATCGCCGGCTCGATCCTGTGGATCATCGGTCTGTCCCTCGGGTTCGGCTGGCTGGCCGTGAAGGCCTACCGCCGTCCCTGATCGACGGTATCGTCGGGTGCCATGAGTGAGTCGAGCCAGACCGCTGCTGCGAGCGCGAGCGCACCCTGGGGCGGCCTGTCAGCACGCCGTCTCCGCACCGTGGAGCGGATCGCGCTGGTGGCCGCCCACATCATCGACCGCGACGGGATCGCCGCGCTCTCGATGTCGCGCCTGGCCGACGAGGCGGGGGTCTCACGTCAGACGCTGTACAGCTACTTCCCCGACGTGGACGCGGTGCTCGAAGGCATCGCCACCGTCGGTGCCACCGGCGTGGGCGAGTTGTCGCGCATGGTCGAGGCCGAAGCGGACCCGCGGGAGGCGCTCCGTCTCTTCGTGACGGCCATCCTCGAGGCGGCCGCCGCCGGCCATCCCTCGCCCATGGCCCTGGCCGCAGCTGTGCCCGAGGCCTCGCGCGAGGCCATGCGCAGCCACCAGGAGTCGGTCGAGCACGTCGTCATCGGGCTCATCCGGCGGGGCCGGTCGAGCGGCGTCTTCCGCACCGAAGTCGAACCCGAGCTCGACGGCCGGCTCGTCTACCGCGCCACGCTCGCGGCCCACGACCTGGCGGCCGCGCCGGGAGCGGACGTCGATGCGCTGGCGCGGCATCTCGCCGATGGGCTCTGGCGGATGCTCGCCGCAGGGGTGTCGACGCCGGGCCCATCCGGCTAGCCTCAGGCTGGCCAACGGCGCCATACTCGAGACATGGCGGACGAGATGCTGGTCGGTATCGACTGGGGCGGGACCAAGATCGAGGCCGTGGCCCTGACGCCCGAGGGCGCCGAGCTCTTTCGTGAGCGCGAGGACACCCCGCGCGGTGATTACCGCGCCTGCCTCTCGGTCGTCGGCGCCCTGGCCGAGCGCATCGAGCGGGAGGTCGGCCACTTCGACCGCATCGGGGTGGGCATTCCCGGCTCGATCGACCCGCTGACCGGCCTGGGCAAGGGCGCCAGCTCGACCTGGATGATCGGCCAGCCGGTGGAGCGCGACCTGCGCCAGGCGCTGGGCGGCCGCGAGCTCCGCGCGGTCAACGATGCCGACCTGCTGGCCGCCTCCGAGGCTCGCGACGGCGCCGGCGCCGGCTATCGCGTCGTCTTCGCGGCCAACTTCGCGAGCGGGGTGGGCGCGGGCATCGCCGTCGATGGACGGGCCCACCACGGGCCCAACAACAACGCCGCCGACTGGGGCCACAATCCGCTGCCGTGGCCGGCCGAGGACGAGCTGCCGGGCCCCTCCTGCTGGTGCGGGCTCACGGGCTGCATCGAGACCTGGCTTTCCGGCCGGGCCTTCCAGGCGCAATACCAGGAGGCAGCCGGGGAGTGGCTGCACGGATCGGAGATCATCGCTCTCGCCCGGGCCGGGGACTCGCTCGCGGCCGAGCTCCTGGATCGCTACATCGACCGCGTGGCACGTGGCCTGGCGGTGGTGGTCAACGTCATGGACCCGGACGTCTTCGTCATCGGCGGCGGCATGTCCAACGTGGACGAGCTCTACCAGCGGCTGCCGGAGCAGATCCTCCAGTACACCTTCACCACGGTCTTCATCACGCCCATCATCAAGTCGGTCCACGGTGCCTCCAGCGGCGTGCGTGGTGCGGCCTGGCTGTGGGCGGAGGATCCGGCATGAGCGCGCCGCTCGATGAGCGCTACGCGTTCGGCGCCGCGCTCATCCCCGAGGCGGCCGCCCTGGCCCAGCGTTACTTCGAGAGCCTGGACTCGCTGACGGTCCGCAGCAAGGGCACGCAGGACGTGGTCAGCGAGGCCGACGTGGAGGTCGAGCGGCTCATCCGGGGAGCGGTCGAGGAGCGCTTCCCCGACGACGCCTTCTTCGGCGAGGAGTTCGGGCACAACGAGGTCGAAGGGGCGGAGGCCATCTGGATCGTCGATCCCATCGATGGCACGCAGCCATTCCTCAGTGAGCTGAGCTCCTGGTGTGTGTCCATCGGCTTCGCCTGGCAGGGGCGCCTGGAGATGGGCTTCCTGGCGGCGCCGGCGCGAAGCGAGATCTTCCTCGGCCGACGTGGCCACGGCGCCACGCTCAACGGCCGGCCGATCCACGTCTCGTCGAGCAGCAGCCTCGACGACGGCCTGCTCTCGATCGGCATGTCGCCGCGCATCGGGCCCGAGGAGATCGTGCCCATCGTCGACGCGCTGCTGCGCCAGGGTGTCGTCTACTACCGCGAGGGCTCCGGCGCCCTGTCGCTGGCCTACGTGGCCGCGGGGCGGCTGATCGGCTACATCGAGTCGCACCTGAACTCATGGGACGGCGCTGCGGGGGTGGCCATCGTGGAGGCCGCCGGCGGGGTCGTGAACGAGTTCTTCAGGCCCGAGACGCTGCTCACGGGCGCACCCATCATCGCCACCAACGCGGCCCTGTACCCGTCGCTCGAGGCGGTCCTGCCCGCTCATCTCCGCTAGGCCACGCCTGATGCGGCGGAGCTTCAGTCGTCGACCTTGACCAGGCGGCTGTGGCCGACGAGCTGGGTCACGGCACGCTGGAAGACAGCCGAGAGGTCCGGGGTCTCGTTCGGCGTCTTGGGCAGGCAGAAGTAGTGGTCGCCGTCGTCGTTCTCGGTGCCCGGGCAGCCGCCGTCGTTGACCGAGGATGTGGCCATGGCGGCCAGCAGGTCCGGGGCGGACTTGCCTAGCCAGGCGCCGAAGGTGTCCTGGCAGATGTGGTTTGACACCACGTCGAGCCCGAAGCCGACCGCGTAGATCTCGATGCCCTTGGCCTTGGCCGCACTGGCCGCAGCGACGGCGTCGGCGCAGTAGTTCTTGGTCGTCCGGACCGCCGGATCGGCGGAGTTGGTGGGCTTGCCATCGCTGAGCAGGAGGATGGCCTTGGTGGCCTCGGGCCGTCCGTACGTCTCCAGCTCGTAGGTGGCCATGCGCACCGGGTCGGCGAGATCGGTGCCCTGTCCGCTCGAGTTGTCGATGCACGAGATACCGACGTGCAAGGTGCTGCCGTCGTGGCTGTAGTCGGAATCGAACGTGGCCCCTGTGCCGGTCAGTCCGATCGGCACCCAGGTGCGCAGATCGGCCGGCGCGTTGGCGTACCAGGGGTTGCTGTTGTCCGGCTTGGTCAGGCAGTTCCCCTGCGTCATGCTGCGGTGCAGCAAGCTGAGTCCGATCCACTGGACGCGGGGGTCGAGGCTGCGGCGCACATCGTCCGCGGCCAGCATCGCATTGGCCGTATCGACGCCACTCATGCTGTTGGTCCGATCGAGGATCATGATCAGGTCGACGGGAATCTCCGGCGGCTCACCGCAGGCACCCTTGCAGGCGGCAGCGCTGCGGGCGCCCGTCGAGCCCTCGAAGACGCCCAGGACCGGCGCGAAGTTGTAGTCGACCGTTGCCGGGCCGCCGACCACGATGGTGTTACAGACGTGTCCCAGGCTCGGCGTGCAGCCGGCGTAGGCTCGCTCGCCGTCGACCTTCCAGGTCGGATTGCTGCCGGGATCGCAGGCGAGCGGGACATCGCTCACACGTGGGGCACCGTACTCGTCGACGCCGATGATGCAGCGGAAGCTGACATCGACGTCGGCGTCCGGCAAGCCGCCGGGGTAGTTGAGCTGCACGTACTTGCGGGCGGTCGACTCGGCCTTCGCCGCATCGGTGTCGACGAAGGCCACGCCGGCGAGGGCGCCCGAGTCGACCGCGTTCTGCAGGTCCATGTTGGCCTTGCGCAGGAGGGCCTGATCGAGCACGAGCGCAGCAGCCCCCAGGATGACCGTGAAGAAGATGGCGAACACCACCAGCGCCTGCCCGCGATGGGCAGCGCCGATCCGGGTCGCCTCGCGCTCGTCGGGCGGCCGGTTGGAGATGGCGCCCTGGCGGGCCCAGTAGAGCAGGTTCACTGGTTGGATAGCCATTCTTCTGTGGTGCGTCGGACCTTGCGGCCCGTGCCCGGGAGAGCGGGCACTACGTCCGGGGGGAGCCCGTACGCCCGTTCTACTAGCCCGCGGCAGCGAGGGACACTGCTACCAAACACACCGGACGTCACCGATGCCCGAAACCGGTGCACCGGCGCACCGTCGTCGCCACCAACGCGGCCCTCTATGCGGAGCTCGAGGCGGTGCTGCCCGACCACGTCCGCCAGAGCGAGGCGCTCACTCGCTGCCGGTCTCCTTCGCCCGCAATCGCCGTCTCGCACCCCAGGCCATCAGCGCCGGAGCGGCGGCCAGCAGGCCGAGCCAGAGCCAGCCGATGGCGACGTTCAGCAGGAGGGCGGAGATCACGACGGCGAGGGCCCAGGCCCAGCCCAGCCTCATGCCCGCTCGCAGCAGGCGCGTCGAGCCCGTGACGGACGTGACCACGAGCACGACATAGACCGCGATCGAGGCGAAGCAGAGGACGCCCGCCAGCGTGTGGCCGAGCGCACAGGCCGCGTCGCTGCAGCCGTAGTCGTAGCCGCCGACCCGCAGCCGGCCCTCGGCGTAGGCGATCGCGAACAAGCCCACCAGCACGGCGGCGACGGCCGCGAGCACACCCACGACGGCGCCGGTCCACGAGAGCCACAGACCCACCCAGCTCTGCCCGCCGTCGTACGGACCCCGCCGTCGCGGCACGAGCCGGCGGCGGCGCTGCTGCTCCGCGCCCCGTCGGCCACGCCGGCGGAGGTCATCGGTCCTGGCCAGGTCAGCCACCGCGGCCCTCCTTCTCGGGCACGAGTCCGCCGTGGCGGTGGAGCCGAGCGTGACAGCCTGCTGACAGGCTGAGCGTCGCGAGGGCCACTGGCACCAGGACCTCGGCCAGCCCGGCGCCCTCGGACGTGACTTGCGTCACACCAAGGACGAGGGCGCAGCAGCCGACCGCGTAGCCTGCCATCGCGGCCCGACGCAGGGCGTCGACGGTGGGCAGCAGGAGTGGGGGGATCGCGCCCAGCAGCAGGACCGTCGGTACGACCATGCCCAGTCCCGCCGCGAGGCCGCTGACGAGGGAGCCCTCGTCGACCCGAGCGAGGCCGCCGGCGCGGAACTGCGCGCTGGTTGCCGAGCTCAGCAGGGACGCGCTGTCCAGCAGCACGAGGCTGGCCACGGCCACGGCTGGGCCGGCGCAGAGGAACCACGCCAGCTCCGACCAGATGCGACGTCGTTTCGGTTTCATGGGCTGTAGGTTCGACCTGAGGCCCGGGCGACGCATCGGGGCACGGCTTAGCCGTGACCTCAGATTCGCCGGCCTGACGGCAGCGGA
>JASFQX010000066.1:0-7005 GCA_050115215.1 Chloroflexota bacterium | reverse complement strand
CGCACGCTCCGCGGAGTAGGAGACGTCGTTGCGTCCGACGAGGAACAGTGTCGGAACGGCAAGTCGCTGCCAGTCCTCATCGGGGAGCACCGTGGGGCGGACGAACTCGCGCTTCTTGAACTTGAAGCACCGTCGGGCGAGCATGTCTTCCTCGATCATCTCGTCGATCAGCGGTCGGGTCACGTCGTTGCGGACACAGTCCGGTGCGTACCAGTAGAGGTACCGCCGAACGATGAAGCGACGGGGGAATGTGCCGTAGAGGATGGCACGGGCATAGAGGCCGAGTGGTGGCCGAAGCACCGTCGGCGGAGACAGCAGGACGAGCTTGTCGAGCCGTTCGGGGAACTCGAGCGCGTAGAGCGATGCGATCCAGCCTCCGTAGGAGTGCCCGACGAGTCGAACGTCGTGTACGTCGAGCTCGTCGAGGAACTCGTCGAGCCAACGCACGAAATCGTCGGGACGGCGGGGCTGCGTCCGGTAGATGCTTCGCCCGAGGTCGTAGATGTGATCGAGGGCGTACACGCGATGCTCGGAGGCGAAGGCTTCGATCACCGGTATCCACGCAAGCGAGGTTTCCGAATCGCCGGGTAGCAGAACCAGCGGTGGTCCGTCAGCCGGGCCCTGGACCCTCACGTACGTGTCACCGAATGTCGTGCTGACCATCGTGGATTCCGAGGGGATCGGCCAGCGTTGCGCTCGCGCGTCGTAGAAGGCCAGGTACTCCCGTCTTGATGCAGCGGAGCGGAATGGGTGCCAGGGCTCCATTGCCATTACTCCTTCTTCCGTCGTTGCCCGTGTTCGATGTCGCTCGCCTCATTGCTTGATGCCGCGGAAGCATCTCGCCTCGTAGCGAAGCTGATCGGTTCGATCGACACGGCTGCGGTCCCTGGAGTGGGTGGGAGATCATCATCGTCGAGTCGGTCAAGGAGGGCCATCGAGCCCTCCGACAGGTAGTGCCTCGACGCGACCTACCGCTCGTCGTGGATTCCGAGCAAGACCGCGCCGCTGAGTCGGGTCACGGCCGCCTCGTTGGGGATGATCCCGACCACGTCGGCGCGCCGCTTGATCTCCTGGTTCACCCGCTCGAGCGGGTTCGCGCTCCAGATGTTGCGCCAGCGGGATACCGGGAAGGCCGTGACGGCGGTCAGCTCCCCACGGGCCGCGGTGAGCATCGTCGCCACGGCCGGGTAGCGTGGTTCGAGCCGGGCCGCGATCTCGTCGGTGGTCACGACACCCAGACTGTGCTGCTTTCGCTCGCCCCTCCACGGTGGTGCCACTACGCTCACGAGCGCGACACTTCCCAAGCAGCATGTCGCGGGTTCGAGTCCCGTCTCCCGCTCCACTCCCTCCTCTGAACTTGGGACGACACCCTGCTTGGTCGCCGCAACCCCGTCCCACATCGCCGCGTTCGATTCGCCGTAGACCTCGGGCAGGCGGACCGCGAAGATGAGAAGGGGTGCAGCCCGCGGGCTCGCGCCAGCGCTGCGGATGGTCGTGACGTGCTTCGGGACCGTCCGCTTCTGCGGCGCCATCGGCGTACTGCTGGCCCGGTTCCTCAGCTGGATCCTGGCGCGCTCCATTCTGGAGAAGCGTGGCCTCACGTGGGCGTGCTTCATCCACTTCGTGCAGGACGAGCTGGTGTTCGGTTCATGGGGATCGGCGCGATCACACGGGGGCGGCTGAACGGCAGGCTCGCCTCGCGGCTGTCGTGCGCTCGGGCGGCCGCCCGGGCTACTGCGGGCGGAGCGTGCCGGACCAGACCTGCCAGGCCAGCAGCGACTTCGCGACCAGGCTCAGCACCATGTACGTCTTCTCGCCTACCAGGTAGTCCTTCCAGCGGCCAACCTTCCCGTACTGGAGGACCATGGTGATGGCGAAGATGTTGAAGGCGACGAACAGGCTGGCGATGATCACGTACACGAAGCCCGGGATCTGAGCCTCTGGTGGTAGGCCCTCCTGGGCCGAGTAGGCCCACACGATCGAGAAGATCGCGATCCAGGGGACCGCCCCGGCGATGCAGCCGAAGACGAAGTGCTTCCAGTCGATGCGCTCGCCCTTCGTCAGCCGCCCCTCGTTGCCCGCCTCCATGCTCCATCCGAAGAGGATCATCGCGACGTTGCAGCCGGCGATCGCGACGAGCGCTGGAAACTCGGTGATGAAGCTGAGGTACGCGATGGCGACGATCATCACCGTCGACGAGAACGCGTACTCCACCCACCGAAGCGGGTTCATGCCTCGGGCGAGCCAGGCCTCGTAGCGGCTGCGCAGGAAGATGCCGGCGGATGCGTGGGCGATGGCGCTCATCAGGAAAAAGCTGGCGATAAGGTAGACCAGCGGGAACGAGACGAGCAACACGCTCGCCGGCTCGATCCCGGTGAACTCGCCGTTCTCGATGATCGGGCGGGCCGTCGGCACGACGACCTCGAAGAGCACGGCGGTCCCGGAGATCAGGAGCATGAGGACGAACTGGCCCCCGTGGGCGAGGACCAGGAAGCGGTTCCAGCGGCTCAGTGAGCGGGCTCGCTCAGGCGCGATGGCCGGAGGGGCCGTCGCGCTGATCACAGTCGCAGTCGCGGCAGGGTTGGTCATGAACGTGCCCTCCGAGAAACACGGTTCCATCCTGGTGTTCCTGCTCGGGACGGTCGGCGGCGGGCCTTCGCCGCAGCGAGGAGCGCTGAGACGCCGAGACGAACTGATGGTGAGGTCACGAACCGGTCCGCGCCTCGAGCTGGAGTGTAGCACCGGGCCCCTGGGCCTCCGCGAGCCGTGCCGGCGCTTCGTTGAGCGAGGCCGTCCGCTACGGGGTTCCCACGAGAGGCCGCGGACGCGCCGCGGCGAGGACGAGAATCGGGCGCCCTCCGTCGTACTTGAGCGTCAGCGACTCGCCGGCGACGGTTTCGCGAGCGAGCCTGGTCAGGCCAGGCTCATCCACGGCGCGCCGATCGCATCGCTGGCGGTCGGGGTGGTGCTCGTGCTGGGTCGCCTTGGGGCGCGCCGGCTGCCCTTGCCGTCCGCGGATTACGATGGTCGTGCGATGAGGACCATGCTGATCACCTGCGGCGGGCGCGGCTTGGGACGGACCACCGCGCAGAAGCTCGCCGCCGCCAGCGACCGCCTGTCCGAGGTTCGTGCCTGCGACCGTGGCCGCCAGCGCCAACGGCGTCAAGCGGCGGTTCATGCAGGTCGTGCTGCCTCACATGCCCTCCGCGAGGCCGCTCGATGCTGCAGTGGACACGCTCGTCCTCATGGCTGTCGACCCGTCCAGCGAGGCTGCCGCGGGGCAGTTCTTCGGCCAGGGCCGGCCCATCGCACTGCCCCACCCTGGAGCACGAGCCTGAGGTGCGCCCGACCGGTAGCCGCGTGGTGACCAGCCAGACAGGCGGGTCCCCTGCCCGGTTCCCGACCGTCAGCGCCCGCTCACTCCTGGGCGTGGAGCTGGCGCTGCCGCACGGATTCCCCGCCGAGCGGACGCTGGCCGTCGTGGCGTTCCGGCAATGGCACCAGGCTCGGGTCGACCGCTGGATCGCCCGCGCCGTGGCGGATGGCGTGCCGCCGACACCGCGGGGTCTCACCGGCGTGTTGCCCGCAGCTGTCGTGGAGCTTCCCGTCCTCGCCACCAGGTGGCGACCCGTCCGGCGCTTCATCGATGGTGGCATGACGGCCGGCATCGGCGACCCGGACGTCCTCGCCCGCACCATCACGATCTACACGGACGTGCGCGGCTTCCAGCGGTCCCTTGCGATCCAGGGTGGCGAGGAGGTCCACGCGCTGGTCGTGACCCGCGACGGCACCATCCTCGCCCGCGGCGCCGGCGATCCGCAGGACCGGGAATGGGACGACATCCTGGCCGCGCTTCGGGGGGCGTGAGCCGCCGGGCCGCGCGACGCGCCGTCCCTCATCCTCTCGCGCTCAGCGCGAGTCATGCAGCCTCCTCAGACAGCTGCGCAGGGCGCGAGGGCAGCGCCAGTAGCAGCAACGTTGCCCGCAGGAACCAGCCGGTCAGCAGCCCGATACCGATGGCAACCTCCCACGCCCCTAGAAGCGGCACAGCGATCTCAGGCGTCACGCTCCCAAGGCTCAGTGTCTCGACGGTGCGCGCCGCGAGGTCCACAGCGGGACTCGCTCCAGGGAAGAGCTTGAGCCCTCCGAACCATACGAAGACGATGCCCATCGCTATGCGGAGGCTGGGGAGTGCCGCGACCGCCAGGGTCCTTCGGTCTACGTCATCGGCCCGCGAGGCCGTGACGGCCACGGAGCAGGCTCGCGGCAACGTCGCGGCGCGGCAAGACTGACCCTACGAAGACACCCTAGATGAGCCGCTTTCGCTCGCCCTTCCACGCTCGTGCCTCTACGCCCACGAGCTCGACACTTCCCAAGCAGAATGTTGCGGGTTCGAGTCCCGTCTCCCGCTCCATTCCCTCGTTTAACGCGGGTGGCGACACTCTGCCTGTTCCTGCGTCGGCCAGAATGGTCGTGCCACAACGCTCGTCATCTGCCGGACAACGGACCCGTAGCTGGGCGAGCAACTCCTCCCGACGACCCGTGCTTTGTCTGCCTGTCGCCCATCACCCCCACGACCGATCCCTCGCGAACTTGCCCGCACCTGAGACAGTAGGTGCATCCCGCGCATCTAACGGGTATGGGGGCGATGACCAGGACGGTCGACCAGGATCTGACTCGGGTCATCATGTCCGCCGTCGCAGGTGACGATGTGGCATTCGCCCGGATCGTCGCGGCTCACGAGGCGGAGATGCATCGCATCTGTGTCGCGGTCTGTGGTGACCAATCGACGGCAGCGGATGCCGTCCAGTCCGCGTGGGCCATCGCCTGGCGCAAGCTCGAATCCATGCGCCAGCCCGAGCGCCTGCGCCCGTGGCTCGTGGCCATCGCCGTGAACGAGACGAGACAACTCATGCGCAAGCGCCACCGACGTTCGCAGATCGAGGTCGCCGTCGACCCCTCGGACAGGCCCGGTGGTGTCGACCCCTCGGACAGGCCCGGTGGTGTCGAACCCGAGACCGGTATCGACGGCCTTGACCTGGACCGGGCGTTGCTCCGACTCGACCCCGATGACCGAGCCCTACTGGCGATGCGCTACATCGCGGGGTTCGACTCGAACGAGCTCGCGATCGCCACCGGGCTCAGCCCATCGGGGACACGAAGCCGACTGGAGCGGCTACTGGCGCGCCTTCGCAAGGAGCTGGAGTGATGGGTGAGATGACCGCCTTCGAGCGCCAACTCGCGGCCAGGCTCGAGCTCATCGCCGGTCCCGAGCCACACGTGGACGCGATGGCATCCGCCCGAACCGCCAAGACCATCGCCTCGACCCGGAGGCCCTTCGACATGATCCCCACGCTCAAGTTTGTCGCCGCAGGGGTCATCGTGGCGCTGTTCGGCGGCTTCCTGCTCACGGGTATCCTGACGACAACAACGACCGAGGAGGTGCCGCCGGCAGCGGTCACCGAGTCACCCTCGCCGGAGGCCACGAGCGAACCGGACGAGGCCACCGAGCCGCCGGACCCGCAGCCATCGCCGATGACGGCGGACGAGTTGCTCTCGGGCATGGTCACCGAGGAGGTCGAGCCAGGCGTCTACCGGGTCATCAACGACGGCGTGCGGGACCTTCCGATAGACGGTGACGACGAATACGTCGGGGACGATGGCAGCTTCTGGGTGGGGGACACCCGGTTGGGCGCCGACATCGAGTTCCCGCCCGGACAGGGCCTCGACTTCGCGACGGCGGACGGCACGATCTGGGCCGCCAACTGGTCCTACGACGGCGAGCGATGGACCGAGCATCCGTTGCCGACCTCCGCGCATCCCGAGTGGTTCAGCGGCAAGGGCGTCGTGCTGATCGCCTGGCCGGACATACCGCTCCAGGACGAGCGCGAGCGCACCATCGTCGCCGCCGAGCGCAAGTGGACCGTCGCCCGCCTCGTCGGGGACGAGTGGCAGGTGCTCGGTGAGCCCATCGCGGCGGCCAACCCGCCCGACCTCGTCGTTGGCGACGATGGCGATGTCTGGCTGAGGGGGAGCCGCTGGCACGACGGCGCGTGGATCGAGGATGAGTCATCGTCGCCCCCGTCGGACGACCCCCGGTGGACCGACCCTGTCGCCCCCGACGGGAGCCTGTGGGGGGTGTACGACCCGGACTGGGACGGGGAGGGCGAGCCGTGCCTGGACATGGTCCGCTCCTACGGCCTGCGGGAACAACGCTTCCTGACCGACGTCTGCCCTGATCACATCGAGTTCAAGGTCGGTCCCGACGGCGCGGTCTGGGCCCTCGCCCACAGCTCACGTGTCGAGGACCCATCGTGGGACCTCTACGTCGTCACCCCCGCGGCCATGTCGGCCTTCGAGCGGCCGACCACATCGGTCCGCACCGACCTCCTGCCCGGTGTCGCGTTGACCGTCGAGGAGTTCGGTCCGGGCGTCTTACGGGTCGTGCACGACGGTGTCCGCGACCTGTCGCGAGGGCTGCGCGGTGAGCTCGTGGCCGGCGACGACGGCAGCATCTGGTACGTGGACGACGAAGCCTTCCTCCGCCTCGGGCACCCCACTGCTACGTGGCCGAGGTGGCTCAAGAACTCGAGGCTGTGGGGATTCGATGTGGACCGCGACGCCACGCTCTGGATCGTGGCCGAAGGACGGCGCGGCAACATGCAGGCGGACGGCGTACGCCTCCGCTCCTACGAGGACGGCTCGTGGGCCACGCACCTTCGCGGGGTCGACTCGATCGGGCCGTGGACCATCGCGCCGGACGGCACCGTCTGGGCCGTCTATCCGGCGAAGAAGGGAGGCGGGAGGCTGGTCGTGGCCCGACTGGGGGCCGGCGGCTGGGAGCCGCTCGACGGGTCGCCACCGGGCAAGGCCCACGAGATCTACGTCACCCGGGACGGGGAGGTCTGGCTCGCCGAAATGAACCACCTGTGGCGCTATGCCGAGGACGCCCATGAGTGGCAGGAGTTCATGGTGGATGTCGCGGGACTCGATGTCGAGTCGTGG